>JAKMGR010000275.1 GCA_022424805.1 Verrucomicrobiales bacterium | reverse complement strand
CCCCGATGGAGAATACCGCGCTCGGCTAGAACCGGGACGGATTTTTTCAATTCCCCCGAGTCAATCAGGCGCAGAATTTCATCAAAGACTCCACGGACATCGGTATCTCCCAGCCCCGACCAGGCGATCTCAGGCAAGGGAGTCGAGCCGTTCTGGGCAAGAATGGATCCCGGATCTCCCGTCTCAAAATACTTTGCGGGGATCTTCCAAGGCTCGGGGTCAGAAAGCTCAAAATTGTTTCGGTAAAAAGCCGGCGCACCATCTTCCGGAGGCTCAGCCCTCGACACGAAAGGACCTTCGCCGCAGAAATAGCGGCCGTCGTCCCAGCGGATGAAGGCAAATAGGTCCATTCTCGTATTCGGTAGGAGTAAACATGTGCTCCTCACCACTTTCTCTCTAATGGATGTTTACGAAATTCGCAACCAACAGGGTCAGTTCAATGGCATAACAGGGTAAAGTTCTCGACTCTACAGGGTTGGATGGCCCGTCCAAATGTTGGCCAGAGCCAGCGAGATTGCCTAACAATTACGAGTGAAGATGCAGTTGGCAGGTCGAAGCGTCCCTGCTTGGCTGCAGAAAGCAGATTTGAGGTTCGAAAACCCTCCCGCGCGCCCGTCCCGCTGCTTGTTCGGAACTCCTTCGCCCTCACGACGGCTCGGCAGGGACGCCTCGCCCTACCTTTTCTGCCATACGCATTTTTCCATGTTGATCCTGAAGTTCACCCCCATTTTTGCTTCCTCTTTATTCCGATGAAATTCGCTCGGTATCGTTTATCTTTTCATCGCGAGATGAATTTCAGTGACCTCAGAGCAATTCTACAATATGTGCCCCAGTTTAGGGGGCGCACCTTTGTCGTTGCTCTGGACGGTGCGGTGATTGATTCGCCGGATTTTTCAAACATCATGCTCGATCTGGCTGTCCTCCGCTCACTGAACGTGAGGGTCATTCTCGTTCATGGAGCTGCCGCTCAAATTTCCGCCCTCGGGGAAAGACGCGAGATTCCTCTCTCAAACATCGATGGAACCGGAGTTACGGACGAAGCCACGCTCGAAGTGAGTATGGATGCGATTTCCCGCCTCAGTAATTCCGTCATGCAGAGCCTGACGACCGTGAAACTTCAGGCGGCAACTGCAAACGCGATTCATGCTTATCCCGCAGGGATTATTGGCGGGGTCGACACGGAATTCACCGGAACGATTGAGCGCATTGATGCCGATGTGCTGCAGAGCTTTCTCGATCAGGACATTCTCCCGGTTGTTCCCCCTCTCGGCTTTGATGCGGACGGTCAAACCCTGCGGGTCAATTCCGACGCCGTAGCCCGGGAAGTCGCTATCGCACTGGACGCAGATAAGATCCTCTTTCTCTCAACTGAAGACCCTCGCACCCTCCTTACCGATGGCCAACAGAGCTGGTCGAGCGAGAGCGCGCTCGATTTTCTCGAAAACAATCCTGACCTCGACAATGGTTTCGCTTCAAAACTAAAGCATGGCGCGGCCGCGACTCGCGGTGGCGTGACTCGAGTTCACCTGATCGGTTCTGAAAATGAGGACGCCATTCTCGCTGAAGTCTTCAGTAACGAAGGAGTCGGTGTTATGGTCTATTCAGACGCTTACCGGAGCATTCGCCCCGCGAAGCGCAGCGACGTCGACGAACTGTATCTGCTGATTCACCGGGCAATGGAAGAAGAGCAGCTCGTGCAACGGTCTCGCTGCGACATTCTCTCGTCCATCGACGACTACATCGTGCTCGAAATCGATGGCAACGTCGTCGGTTGTGTCGCAGTTCATCCCTACGAAGCGGACAGCAAAGCCGAGCTCGCCTGTCTGTTTGTGAAACGAGGCCACAACGGACAGGGATACGGCGGTGTGCTCGTCGAGGCAGCGATCCAACGCGCCCAGGAGAGCGGTTTTGATCAACTCTTCGCCCTTTCCACTCAGGCTGCCGGATATCTGGAAAAAGCGGGATTCCAGCGCGAAAACGATTTATCGGAGCTACCAAGTGGACGTCGCGAGAAGTGGGCAAAAAACCAGCGAAACGCTCTTCTGCTAGTGCGCCGGGTCATGAGCTAAGAGAGTGGCAGCAGGTTTTACCGTCGCCAACAAGCGTCCTATTCATTAACCGAGTCCTAAATCTGATCGGAAAATTGATTCATTGCAGCTTCTGCAATCGCAAGAAGCGCTTCAGTGACGAACATTCAGGCATCGTGCGATGATCCGGTAACGTCTACGACATACAAAAATCCTCTGGCACCGGGGATGGAGGTGAAGATCTCAAGACTTCGAGCTGGGAATGTCAGGCTGGCCTCTCGGAATGGATGCCTACTGAGCCGGACATCCTCCAGATCCGCGTAGGAAACAGTTCGCTTGAGTGACTCCCTCAACCCTCCCATGCAGGCTATCCGTCATTGCCACTTCAAACTTGATCCCAGAATCCGAACACTCCGCCGAACCCTTGATCTTGGCGAGCTTTCCAAAAGCATGGACGAATTTGATTCTTTCACGAAATATGGGGAGACTTTTGGTTGGTAGGTTTGATGATCACCCAACTCTGACCGCGAGGTAAGCCTCGCTACTCCACCCCGACAACAAACAAGGTCGTATCGTCTGCCCCGGCTTCTTGGAATGACCAATCAAGAATGCGCTGACATAATACATCGGCGGATTTTTCGTTTTCAACGCCTTCCTCGAAGGCTTGCGCGATATTCTTGTTCCAGAGTCCGTCGATGACTCCATCGGAACAAACCAGAAACCAGTCACCCGGCTCGACGGATGAAGAATCGACCTGCGGCGTAACATATTGGCAACCTCCGCCGATTGCCTGCTGGAGAACATTTCGCCTCGGATGCATCCGCATTTCGCGCTCGTTCATCTTCCCAGCCCGAAATCGACTTCCGAGAAAGGTGTGGTCGTGAGTCAGCTGCGTAAGCTCACCGTTTCGAAAGCGGTAAAAGCGACTGTCACCCACGTGAGCAAACACAACGCGGGTGCGGTAGAAAAGCCCACAGACAACGGTGGCGCCCATTCCTTTGAGCTCTTCGGAATTGTCACCAGTCCGCTTTACAAAATCGTGAAGGGAACGCACGGCGGCTTCGAGAATAGTCTCTTGATCGCCTGCCCCGTGGAAGTCTCCCATCATCGCAGGGAGGAATCGACGCAGATCGCGAACAACAAGAGAACTTGCGACCTCGCCGCCAGCCTGACCACCCATGCCATCGCTGACAGCAAATACGAGTCCACTTCCATCGATGGATTGCTCCCCTTTCAACTCCATTGATTCCGCCCAACCTCCGTGGGAAGAAAAGACAGAAAGGGCATCCTGGTTGCCCGGCTTCCGCCGTCCATCCCGTGTCATTCCAGCCCAACTCAGAGAACGATGCGCCTCATCAGCCCCCTCGCGCTGCTCCGGGTCTTCTTTCACCTCGGCCAGCTCAAAATCGATGATGTTGAACTGACCGGATCGCTGGTTGTAGGTGATATTTCGCGGAAACGGATCGTCATGGACAACACCGTATTTCGTTTCCAGCTCTTTATAAAGCATTTGGGCTTTTTCCTTGCTGATGGATGTCTCAGCGGGAGCGCCGCAATTCGTGGTCACGATCGTGAGTTCTTCGAGATTGTCGTCGAGCAAGCGCGGCACATTCTCACAACCTCGTGCTTCCAACGCCTTGAGCACTCGGACTTCGTTCGCAAAACGCTCTTCCTTATCCGTGCCCCGGAAGGTTTTGTATACTCTCCCATCGTAACCGACCTTTACGATCGAGCGAATCCCATCCTTCGCGATCTTCATATATAGAACTGTCCCGACTTCCGAGGGAATTGCAAAACGCGATTCAAGATTCTCTCAGTTTTTCGGTCTCGGGTAGGATCGCAGAAAATCTTCCAGCGACATCTGACTAAATCGATCTTCGTGTTTTCGCAATTCTTTTGCGAGACTGGCCTCGAAGCCTTTTCCAGGGCTGTATCCCCACGGCCCCGGCTTGCCCGAGTAGACTACGATGCCCTCGGTATCGACGACGAATAGCCGAATCGGCCAGGCAGCCCAGCGCGTGGCGACTCGGTCGTCGATCCGGTCGACCAGGATTCGAAAAGGTAGCTCGAGATCTTCGCGACAAGCTCGGGCAGCAGCTTTTCTCTGGGTCATCGTCGAAGGATCTTCCACTTTGCCTAAAACCGGATGCAAACCGTCAAGAGAATGCGCTTCACGGATGTAGACCATCACGAAGTCAAAGTCATCCTCGAACTCTTCGTGGACGGCAAGGAGCTCGCTGATGCTGTCCCGCATTACGTCGCAACCCCACGAGGCAAAAAGCAGAACAACGGGGCGCTCCTGGTGAAGATGCTTGAGAAAAACCGTCTCCTCGGTTTCCAAATCAACCAAGGCAAAAGCCGGAGCAGTAGTATCGTAGCGTGGCGCGTTATAGAACCGGGCGATCACCAAATCTGCCGCCATATTCATGTCGGAGACTATTCTGCCTGAATACTGATCCTGAAAATACGGAGCCTTTTCCTTTGCGCCCAGAGGGAGACTTTGCAAAAGAATTCCCAGCGCAAAAGCCAGAGGAATGATAGAGACAGGTTTCACGGCACAACCTACTCCAGCATTTACAAGACAGGAGACCATAAATTACAGAATATTTACGCTCCGCGCAGTCGCGAGATTTCAGGCAGTGACATCATTTTGGCAATGATGTCCTCGCGATTCCCGTGCTTAAGTTCTTCAAAGGTAACGGAACGCTCGAGGTCGAATTTTCCGGACCGGGTCCTACGCAACGACTTCATGTGCGCTCCGCAGCCCAAGTTCTGCCCGATGTCGTGGCAGTAGGTGCGGACATAGAAGCCCTTGCTGCACTTGACCGTAAACTCCACTACAGGCAACTCGATACCGTCGATTCGATAGCTGAAGACGTGGACAAAGCGGGGATCGCGCTTCACCTCTTTGCCCTGACGAGCTAGTTTATAGAGCGGCACACCGTCTTTCTTGATCGCCGAAACCATCGGTGGAGTCTGATAGAAGTCACCTTTGAACTTGTCAAAAGCTTCGCGGATTTGCTCTTCGGTAAAATCGGGAACCTCGTTTTCCGTTTCCACCTCTCCCTCGGCGTCCTGCGTGTTCGTCGTTTTCCCTAACTCCAGAGAGCCGGTATATTCCTTGTCCTCGGACATAAGAAGATCCTGAATTTTCGTCGCTTTTCCGATCACAAGAATCAAAAGACCTGTCGCCATGGGATCCAGTGTTCCACAATGGCCGATTTTTTTCGTATTCAGTGTACGACGCGCCACAGCCACGACATCGTGAGACGTCATGTCTTGGCCTTTGTCTACCAACAAAACTCCGGTGATGGGTTCGGTGCTCATAGCAATCGAGGCAACCACGCTCCGGCGCGGAAGCGCGAAAAGTATCGCTCCATCGCGAAATGGAAACCGATTTGTTTGGGAGAATGGAAAAATGCCAAGAGCCGTAATCCGAATTTCCCAAAATCAGAGCTTCTTCACCTGAATGTTGCGAACCCAGAACGGAAGACCGTGATCTTGAATCGAGATGAAGCCCTCCTTGTGAAGCTGTTTTTCCTCTGGTCGCTTTCTATCGAGATTCAAACTCTGCACGACTTCTCCATTCAGTGTCACGGTGAGATTGTTGCCCTTCATTTTCACTGTCATGCGATTCCATTCTCCGGCTTTTTTCGACATGTTCTTATCGGCACCCTTCGTTTTGATAATACCCCCGTTGTCGTGATGACCCATTTCTTCGTCCGCTTTTCCGAGCGAATCCAGAATCTGAATTTCAAACCCGTGAACGGTTGGGTCGACCATGTCCGAAACCCGGAAATAGAGGCCTGAATTGCCGCCTTCGCCGTGCTTGTATTCGAAGTCGACGATGAAATTTCCGTATTTCTCTGGAAGCGTCAGGTAGTGGTTGTAGCGCTTCCAGCCCACCTCCCCCTCTCGTGGTTCAAGATAGATTTCGCCATTCGCCTGCTGCTGCCAGTTGCCATCGGTTTTCAAGGCTGATAGAGGCAATTTCGTAAATCCTGCTCCATTTTTCTCGGGATGTTGGGCCTCGACCGTTTGAAAAAGAAGCACATTTGCAGCGAGTAAGAAAAGGATTCGATTCATAGATATGATCATGTCCTGGATTTTTTTCCATCGCAAGCCCGCAATAATGTGTCAGAATTTCTATACACAACTCGTCATAGATTACCATGAAACGTTTTTTTCCACTTCTGCTGGCAACTGCTGTTTTGCCAACCCTCTTGCTGAATGCCCAAGATGAAGCTAAAACCGAACCCTTGAAAGGCATCGAAGGCAGCAAGGCTCCCGCTCTTGGAGTGCAGACCTGGATTAATCTACCGGAAGGTAAGGAGCGCCTCACTCTCTACGATTTCCCCAGCAAGGTTGTCGTTATTTTCCTCTTTCAATCAACCTGCGAAGCGAGTAAAAAGCGTGAGTTTCCTATTCTACAGCAATTAGTTAAGGAATTTCAAGGCACTGAAGACGTCGTCTTTCTCGCAATCCAGACGCCCTTTCAGGACTACACTTCTAATAGTGAGTTCATGCTGAAACCAACGGCTGAGGAGTTTGACCTTGATATCCCCTTTGGTCACCTCGCGAAAACCAAGGACGCCTACAGCATTAACGTAGCCTACGAAACCGGAGGCACTCCTTGGTGGGTCGTCATCAACAAAGAAGGCGTCGTCGAATTCAATGGCTTCACGATGAATGCAGAAGTCGGAGCCGAGAACATTCGCAAGCTGATTGCTGGAGAAGAGGTCGAGTAAGCCTTGAACCACAACCCCGCGGACGCCTCAAAGCAATCGGTGCGCGGGAATCACTGCGAATGCCGTGCGTCTGCTCGGCATTCTTAACGGCACTCTGCCAAGCCGATTTCCCAAGCACAGCACCTACCGTGCGCTCGGGAAAGGCAGCGTTCTCGCCGCGAACCTGCCCAGCGGCCATGGTTGCTTTGAGCGCGCCCATCTCCTGCCTCTGGTCGCGTTTGTTATTAGAAAAAGATACCCAGAAAGGAATCGGCTGGGATTTATCCACGCCTCTCGGAACGACAGGCACGACATTGCGGTGATTCTGCTTGCGGGTCTCTGGATTACGGTTGGGGCCGACTGAAGCAGCCGACCACGAGTGGGTTCCCGCCAAATCAATCCGCGGAGGCAAGATAGCCCTCACTCACGAATTGCGGGGCTTTTTTTATGTCGGGAATTACGACGTAGCTTTTCTGCTCACATCCCGACAACAGGAAAGCGAACGAGTATGAGAGAATACAGGCAGTTCGCTTCACAAGAAAATGGCCCATCTGCCGGTAAGGCCAAAAACAAAATCCTCAGGACCATGCATGGCGCAGCAAACTGCGGGGGAGCAAGGTTCCTCGCGGGAACAATGTAATCTCGCTCGACGACCAGGCGGGCGGTAAATAGATGCGAAACGTAAAAGGTGCCAGTGAGTTTCGGGACGGGCGAAATACGAAACCAGTCCCGCGGCTTCTAGCATAGGAC
>JAKMGR010000649.1 GCA_022424805.1 Verrucomicrobiales bacterium | reverse complement strand
TCTTCGGACTGTTCCGGTGCGGAGGCCGCAACAATCTGAGGGGGGACGTTTGGTGGTGTTTTTGTCGCGATCGAAATCAGGCCGAGGAAGATGAGAACGTGGAGAACAACCGTGATGATGACGGAGTTCATTTTATCGCGCCGGATGCGCTGCTCATTGATCCGCTTGGACTCTTCCTCTGCGGCGAGGAGAGCTTCCATTTCGTGATTCTCAAAGCTCACGCGAGGGAGTGCGATAGGCTCATCGTGATCAGCTTCTTCAGCCAGTGCGTGAATGGTAGGAGCTGGGGGAGCGGAAGTTGGGGGTGGGGGAGAAGCAGCTTCTGAGCTGTCTTCATCGACTACTTCTACAGCTTCGGCGCTTGCTTCGTCTTCAACGTCTTCGGCGGAGAGAGCGACAGGTGCAGCTGCAATTGCTGCATCCAGCTCCTGCATGTAAGTCAGTGCTGGCTCGTATTTCTCGTCGATTTCCAGTGAACTTGCGGCAAGGCCTCGGGCCTGCTCCAGAGCGCCGACAGCACCATAGCATTTTGCAGCGTCGAGCCAGGGACCAGGTTCGCGTGGAATCGCGTGACCTTCGTTAACGACTTCAACAGCTGACTCGTGCCGCCCTTCAGCGACCATAGCTTCGACCAGTTGAAGGCGGCAGTGCCAGCTTTCAGGATTATCATCCAGTGCTTGTTGTAGTTCAGGAATGGTAGCGCTCACGACGTGCAAATGGGTTTGTGTTAATCGACGTTAGTTTGCAGACTTTCTTGACGGAAACCAGCGCAAAGTGTGACGTATTTTTTAGAAATTTTCCTCGAAAGCGAACAATTTTGCTGACGTGAGGTGCAAAAACATGAAGCCTATCTGTCGTCGCTGGTTTTTCAGCCTTATTTTTGGAGCGATTCTGGGGGTGGTTTTGCTCTTCTGGTGGAGTAGCAGCCGATGGTCCGAGCGACATATTCGCTACGTCGGATCGAGGTCGGTGGAGGTGTTTTCCGCCAGCTCTCTGATTCGGATCAGTTTTGCAAACGGCCATATTGGATCGCCGGGCCAGCAGACCGGCTATCGCCAGCGAAATGTGCGAGGGAAATTCACGTTGAGGCCAATCAGGCCATCCTTTCGCACCAATCGAGGATTGTGGGAAATCACCTTTGGCTACTGGCATCTCGCGTTGATTGCGCTCGTCGGTTGCGGAGTCGCGATTTGGGCTGATAAAAGACGAGCCGCTGGTCGGAATTGAATTGTCCTGCGCGGCATACTCCGCCAGTTGGCGGCTTCGCTGAAATTTCAAAATTGCCAGGCGCAAATTGGCGGAAACTTCGTCGGTTCAATTTTGAGAATATCTGGCGCTGGCAAGCCAGAGCCACTGGTCGGAATTGAACCGACGACCTATTCATTACGAGTGAATTGCTCTACCCCTGAGCTACAGTGGCGTGGGATTCGGCTGCCGAAACAGACGGGGCCGCGAATGTAGTCATGTCGAGGATAGTGTCAACCAGTGTCGATGCCACGGGAAATGCTGTTTTTTCAGCGGAATGGCCGTATTTTTAAAAAACTTTGCAAGATGTGTCACATGAGGTCTGCCAACGGCAAAGTTCAATAAGAAGGACTGAAGTACATGGAGATATCGGACCGGGAGCTGTTCACCGAACAAGTTCGCGAACACCACGCTGGCTTGCGCGGATTCGTGCGGTCACTAGGCGTCAATCCGCTCTGGGTGGATGACGTGGCTCAGGAAGCTTTTATCGTTGCCTACAATCGGCTCGAAGAATTTGACCGGGAACGTGATTTTGGAGCCTGGCTCCGTGGAATTGCGCGTAACCTGGTGATCAACGAAAGGCGCAAGGATGCCCGTCGGAAGCGCATCCTCTCGGACAATCTTACTGACGTTCTTCTTTCCACTTCATCGGTGGCCGAAGACGATGAAGGGGGAGTGGGTGATACCGGCCTCGCTAAGCTTAATGCGTTGCGTGAATGCATCCGCACCCTGCCCGAGAAGAGTTTGCAGATGCTCAAATCGAGATACGAAGACGAAAATTCCGCCCAGAAGATCGCAGAGGAAATCGATATGAAGCCTCCCGCAGTCCGCAAAGCGCTGGAACGTGTGCGGACTTCGCTGCGCAATTGCATGGAAGAACGAATGAACCTTGCGACGAGTAGCTGAGCGAACGACTTTTTAAAGAGAGAGAATGGAATCCCGAAATCCCAACGAAGACCTGCTGCAGGAGTTTCTCAATGGAGACTCCTCTGAGGAGTCGTTGCGTCGTCTCACTGAAGCGGCGGCAGAAGATCCGTCTCTCGCTTCCCAGCTCGCAAGTGAGTTGGAATTTTCCGAACTCATTCGACAGTCATTTTCCGG
Organism: Verrucomicrobiales bacterium; assembly: GCA_022424805.1. GTDB lineage: Bacteria > Verrucomicrobiota > Verrucomicrobiia > Verrucomicrobiales > DEV007 > Arctic95D-9. The sequence continues at coordinate 2,942 of JAKMGR010000649.1, read as the reverse complement.
TGCTGAGGTATTTGCCGCAGAGACATTTGAGTCTGCGCTCGATTACCAAGAAATGACGAAGGACGAGTTGATAGAAAAAGCCTGTGAGGGTTCGATCTCCAGAGAGCAGAGCGACCAGCTCGTGAAAATGCTCTGGGAGGATCCGGTTGCAGCGAAGGAGCTTCGAGATCGGCTCGCCTTTGATGAGTGGCTTAGAGAAGCCGTCTCCGGATCAAAACGCGAGGAAGCATTCTTGGAATCGCTTGAAACCCGCATGTGGGCCGAGACGAAGGAAGATCATTTTGTTGAGGATTTCACCGAACGACTTGAGAAGGAAATTGCTGCGCAGGAAGAAGCGACCGGGAACATCGTGCCGATGCCTCCCGCATTTTCCCGGAAGCGAACAACCGCGCAGATGAATGGCGTCGCGGCTGCAATAGCAGTAGGAGCTTTCTTTCTCGTTCAACAATTCACTGGTGGAACTGGCACGGAAAAATCTGTCGCTACGGTTGCCAAGTCATCGATTGACGCGGAATGGTCGAATGAAACTCTGCCCGGAGATGAGGGGGAGATTCTCCCCGGTCGCTACGAATTGAAGAGCGGAGTTGTTTCCCTTCAGTTTGTTTCCGGTGGGGAAATGACAGTCGAAGGTCCCGCGGTTTTTACGGTCGCGGAAGATGAGTCGGCGTTCATGTATCACGGCGTTGCGATGGCCAAAGCGGGTGACTCAAAGAATGGTATTCCTCTGCAATCCAAGGGGCTTCGCGTTTCTGAATCTGTTCCTCTCATTGGAATTGACGCGCGTGGCGAGCATTCGACGGCAGCTATTGCCTTCTCCGGTGACGGAGGCGTTTGCCTTCCCGATGGTGGAAAGTGCCGATCCCTTTTTGAAATGGAGGCCGTGAAAGCCGACCGCATCCGCGACAAGTTTGTCGCAATTCCCTTTGATCCTGAGCCCTTTTCCAAAACCTGGGAATTGCTTGCCGGAGTGGAGAAAAATATGGGTTCCGTGCGTATTGAACCTCCCGGAACCAAGATCGAGGCATCGGATAGTCTTGATGGAAAGAATGAGGTTCAGGTGTTTGTCGAGAACGACTCCTTTTATCCGGACCACGATTTGGAAGTAGATCAGATCCAACTGGGTGAATTTGCCGGAGCGGAAACCAATCCCGGTCAGGCGCTTCAAGCTAGCGGTGAATTGAGAAGCTACTTGCTTCAGCTCTGGCCCAGCGAGGGTGGCGATGGGGAAGAGGTTGAGGCCTCTCTTACTTTCGACCATCCTGTTGTTGGTGTGATATATTCCTCTGACCGGCTTGCTGAATCAGATCACTCAGTGGGAACTGCAATTACCCACGTAGGGGAGGAATTCAACAGCGGACGCGGGCTCGATTCTGGCAGCGACCAGATCTTGCTGAGCGACGACCGGCGTACGATCAATCTCAAGCTGAACGGCGGCGATTTGGAAGTAGATCAGATCCGTGTATTGGTAGCTCTCAATTAGGAGCAGCCATCCTGTAACATGAGAGTGGGAGAGCATTCATGCCATCCGGTTGATTGTGCAGTCAGCCTAGCACGAGTTCAATCGCTTCCGCAGCAGCGGTGAATCCAAAAGTCCCGGTTACCGGCGTGGCCGTTCCGAATCCTGTTGCGCAATTCAGTCGGAGGTGACTTCCCGGCTCGGGTTCGTCGCGGATGCTTCCGTCTTCCCATGGATAGCGTGCATTTTCCGCGCTATAGACGGCTCGGATGCCGAAGGGGGCCTTGCTCTGTTCCTCGGGGAAATTGTAGTCGCGACGCAGTTTTTTTCGGATCAGTTTGAGGAGACGGTCATTCGTGGCAAAGGCAAGATCGGCGGTTTGTACGGCTGCAGGGTTTCGCTTGCCGCCGGCCCCGCCCGCGACGACGAGCGGGATGTTTCGTTCACGACAGGTCGCGATGAGATAGGCCTTGGGCGGCACGTCGTCGATCGCGTCGACGATGCAGTCGAATTTTGTAGCAAGGAGGTCTTCTGCGTTTCGCTCGGTGAAAAATGCTGCGGTTTCGTTGACGATAAGTTCGGGATTGATCAGGCGCATTCGCTCCGCGACGGCAGCGATTTTGAATTTCCCGACATTGCCATCGAGAGCGGGTAATTGCCGATTCACATTTGTGATGCAAACTTCGTCGAGATCAATCAATGTGATTTCCCCGATTCCGCTTCGGGCAAGTGCCTCTGCGGTCCACGAACCCACTCCACCGATACCGATCACAGCGATGTGAGCGGCGCGCAGTTTAGCCAGTTCCTTTTGTCCATAGAGTCGGGCGAGGCCGGAAAAGCGATCTAGGTAGCCGGATGGAAATTCGTTTTTCAAAGCGGCGAACCTTGCGGTGACTTCTGATCCGATGCAAGCTGTCGGGGACGGGAAAATGCCGTCTTTTTTTCATGAAGTGGCAAATTCACGCAATCGGCAAGCCGTCTCTCCGATACGCCGGACTGGGAATCGAAGAATATCAGAAGCGACTTCGACGCTACGCCGATGTGAGTCTCCATACCGACGCGAAGGATCGCGGGCAGGAAAAGAATAGCGCTCACCTTTTGGATCGTAGCGAGGGTGCTTTCCGCATCGCGTTGGATGAGCGCGGCGAAAGCTGGACTACAGCGCAGTTCTCAAAGTGCGTGGAATCCTGGCAGCTTGAAGGTGTGAAAAATATCGCGCTTTTGATCGGCGGAGCCGATGGGCACACCGCAGCACTGAGGGAGAAAGCAGATCACGTGCTATGCCTCAGTAAATTCACCCTCCAGCACGAGTTGGCACTCGTTGTCCTGCTGGAGCAAATCTACCGCGTTCATACCCTGATGCGTGGAGAGCCGTATCATCGGTGAAAATTGCGCAGGTATTCTGCGGAAAAACCCGGTTTCATTCCCGACAGAATCATGTAGATTATAATTTCAATATTTAAAATAATTAATAAAAGTTAAGAAC
>JAKMGR010000268.1 GCA_022424805.1 Verrucomicrobiales bacterium | reverse complement strand
TCCCGCAGGTGAAACAAAAAGCTCTCCCCCTCCGCCTGATCGATCAGTTTCCAATCGCCTTTCCGGACGGCGACGCCTTCTTCGAATCCTTTGCGCTTCGGTCCGTGCTTTCTTCGCCAGAAAAGCGTTCGCTCAAAATCTTCTCTCTTCCCAGTGAGCACTGGCAAAAGATCTAGACCATCCTCGCCCTCAGGAAGCAGGTCGGCTCCGGCCATGCGAAGAAAGGTGGAAGTCCAGTCCATCGTGATGCCGATCTGGTTCGTCTCCGTAGCCTTCGCAATTTTCCCCGGCCACCTCACGATGCAGGGAACCCGCGTCCCGCCTTCCCAGATCTCTGATTTTTTCCCCGAGAAAGGAGCATTGCGGGCATGAACCGACCCACCGTTGTCGGAGGTAAACACAACGATCGTATCCGCAGCGAGCTCGTACTTTTCCAGTTCATCCAGGACCGCGCCGATCCCTTCGTCCATTCGCTCCACCATTGCGGCATAGGTCTCCCGGTCACCTTCCTGCCACGATTTCTTTTTCGGAACGACTTCTTTATCCTTATCGTTTGGTCCCTGAAACGGAAAGTGAGGCGCAGCATGAGAAAGGAAGAGAAAGAACGGCACTTCGTGATTTTTCTGGATAAAGCCGATCGCCTCTTCGGTGAAGAGGTCCGTCGAATACCCCTCTCGTTCGGTTGCCTCACTTCCGAGCCAGAGGTCGTGAACACCGGAACGATCCATGTGTTCAAAGTAATGGTGGTTACCACCCAGCAGCCCGAAAAAATAGTCGAACCCCTGCTGCAGAGGCTGCCGCTCAGAATCATATCCGACATGCCATTTCCCGACGAGGCCTGTCGCGTATCCCGCATCAGCCAGGGCGCTCGCTATCGTGGCGCCTCCTCCCGGCAGCCCGCGTCCCATCTCTTGGTAGTAAAGCGCATTGTCCATTCCGAAGCGCTGTTGGTAACGCCCCGTGAGAAATGCGATCCGTGTCGGAGAACAGACGGAGGCATTGGCGTAGAAATCCGTGAATCGGATCCCCTCGCTGGCAAGTCGGTCGAGATTCGGAGTCAAAATATCCCCGCACCCGTAGCAACCAAGATCTCCGTAGCCAAGATCGTCGGCCATGATGAAAACGATGTTTGGCTTCTCGTCGGCACCCATAAGCGCGGAAAATAGAAGGCAGGTTAGTGCCGTAGCAAATCGAATCATCGTAATCACTATCGTTCAGGTCAGACACGATTCAAATATGGGAACCAAAATCTGTGCGACCGCAGATTTGATTTCGAGCCGGTATTGTAGAAAGGTTCGCCAACTACCATGCGAATTTTATCCGGCATCCAGCCTAGCGGTCGTCCGCACATCGGCAATTACCTGGGAATGATGGAGCCATCGATCCGATTGCAGGACGAGGGCGACGCTTTCTATTTCATTGCGGACTACCACTCGCTCACATCGACTCACGATCCGGCGGTCCTTCGGGAAAACGTTCGCGGTCTCGCGATCGACTTTCTCGCCTGCGGCCTCGATCCGGAGAAGGCGACGTTCTGGCGCCAGTCGGATGTGCCCGAGGTGACGGAACTGGCCTGGATCCTCAGCTGCGTAACACCAATGGGAATGCTCGAGCGTTGCGTATCCTACAAAGACAAGATCGCGCAGGGAATTTCTCCTTCCCATGGACTCTTTGCCTATCCCGTTCTGCAGGCGGCAGATATTTTGATTTTCGATTCCAATGTCGTTCCCATCGGGAAAGATCAGAAGCAGCACATCGAACTGACTCGCGACGTCGCAGGGAAATTCAATGACCGCTACGGCGAAGATCTGCTCGTGATTCCCGAGCCCCAGATTCGGGAGGACACCGCAACCGTTCCCGGGCTCGATGGGCAGAAAATGAGCAAGAGCTACGACAACACGATCGATATTTTTGAGGAGACCGAGAAGAAGCTCCGTAAAAAGATCATGAAGATCGTGACGGACTCAACCCCGGTCGAAGATTCGAAAGACCCCGACGACAGCTATATCGTCGAACTGTTTCAGCTTTTCGCCTCGCCCGATGAGGTAGCGGAAATGAAGGACTCCTTTCGTACTGGCGGACAGGGATACGGTCACTACAAGCAACAACTCTTCGAAGCGATCCGCGATCATTTTGCCCCGATGCGGGAGCGTCGTGAAGAATTCGAAAGAGATTCCGCCTATGTCGACGGAGTGCTTGAAGACGGTGCGAAACGCGCCGGAGAGAAGGCACGCGAAGTGGTGGACCGTGTGCGAAGTGCGGTGGGGATGTGAAGGGGAAGGAAGAAAGGAATCTTCCAGTTACGAATCTTCCAGTTACGAATCATCCTGTACTCTGCCTGACCTGCATTGTTCCCAATGCAGCTATACCTGCCTCACTTAAAATACTTTTTCGGATCAACGGGCGGCTTTTTATTTGGCTCTTCTTTTTTTCCGTCGTCGCTTTTCTCCGCTGCCTTTTTCGGCATCGGTTTCTCTTCTCCTTTGTCTTCCTCAGCATTTGCAGCGCCTGGGGGTGGAAATTCTTCACCCTCTTCCAGAATTCGAACCTGATCCGGGGATGTCAGCTTGATCTGCGGCTTTTCCTTGTAGATCGAAACCAATCCGGTCACAGCGAGGCGCTTCTCATCATAAACATCGGCAGGCTCGCCATCTTCGAATTCGTCGACATCGCTTTTGAAAGTCACTAGGTAAAACTCGGCTCCCTTGAAGTTCACGAAATTCATCCCTGAAGAGGATTTTCCGCTGCCACGCGTTTCTCCGTATACGGTAATTTTTTGTCCATCTTTCGCCATCAACTCCTCCGTTTTATCAGCAGCGAGATAAATCGTAGCCGCATCGTCGGCAAAGGTAAGCGCGGGAACGGCGATTGCCGAAAGCAGGAGCAGGAGTCTGAGGGTGTTCATAGCTTGGGTCAGGAGTCAGGGTTGTAGATCGATTTCACCTGCCCGTCGGCGTAAACGACAGCGATCTCTTTTTCAGTGGCAGGAGCAATCTCCTGTATCACGATTACAGATTCAGCGATGGCGTCAAGCACAGGGCGGTCGTGCGGAACAATTTCAAAAGCGACAGGACGTCCTCCCGGATACGGGCTGCGGAGCAAATCATTCAATTCTGTCGTCGCGACAAAGCGGCCGGAAAGTTGCTGCCACTCTGTCGGATATCGATTCGAGTTAGCCCGCGCATAAGCCTCGCAGGCGAGATAAAGCCGAGACGCCTTGTTCTGAGATTCTTTTCTCAGTCCCTCCTCCTGTCCGGTGCGCCACATATTCATCGCGGGAAACGACATCCCGACGACGAGCATGAGAACGGGAAACGACAGCATCGAACAATACCCCAAAGCCGTTCCGAAAGTTGCGAGGCCGCGTCCGCGAAGATCATTGGCCCCCGTCCAATAGCGCGCCGCATGCCCCACGATTGCTCCCAGTGCCGAAAGAAAAAGTCCGATCACGATCCAAAGCGTCGCGAAACCGATCAACGACAACACAAAGCTGGCGATCGCAGCACGCGACCAATGTTCGGCATCAGATGAATGGGAGGAATGCGTCATGTTTCCGTTCCAGAAAATCTGTATCACGATGCGTCGGTCGAGGAAACCCCTGACTCCTCGTCTTCTTGCTGTTCCTCAGGAGGAGGAATCCGGTGGAAAAGAAAGGTGATAATCAAAAACGCCACTGTCGCGAGGCAGGCACCATGGATCAAACCGCCTTCGAGACCGAATTTCGACACAATAAATCCAGCGGTAACTCCGCCGACAACGCGAGCGACTCCGCCGACCGCCATTGTGAAGACTCCCTGGATTGAATTGCGAAACTGATCCGTGGCAAGACGATTCAGAAACATGACCGGCCCAACGAAAAGCGCGAGGACCTCAAGCCCGTGGCAAAGCTGAACCGCCACCGCGACCCAGGCGTAAGGAAAAAATGCGAGGAGAAACATGCGCACGACCATGCAGAAAAGCCCGGTAACGAGAATGCCCTTGAGGTGAATTTTTTTCTGCATCCACGGCATAATGATCGTGAACCCGATCTCGAGCACGACGCCGATATTGATGATCAGCCCGATGTGTCGTTTTGGAATCCCAACGACTTCATCAAGAAAATTTCCGATGAAGGCGTAGTAGGTCGTCGCAGCCATGAAGCCGAAAAACAATCCAATCGAAAGCCAGCGCGCGCTCGGAGAAAAAATCGCTGCCAGTGCATCGCGGGTCGGCAGTTTTTTTTCCGAGACAATCGGACGATCGACAGAAGGAAGCGTTCGAGAGTTTGCCAGGCTCAACAGACAGAAAACGACAGCGCAGGGAAGGATCGAAGCAGCTGTCGCCCCCTGTGAAAGCGGATAGAACAAAACCAGGCTCGGAAGAATGAACCCAACCGTTCCCCAGACACGCACCTGCGGGTATTCGACTTCCGATTCCCCCCGTTTCCGAATCGTCTCGGCAAAGGAAAAAAAATATCCATCCTGCAGCGGAATCATCGCAACGAAGGAGAGCCCGTGAAAGAGAAAGAGCGCGAGCGTGATACCGATGTGATTCGAAAAATACATCAGCGAAAGCACGATCGAGCTGCACGTGTAGGCGATAGCGAGAATTTTCCGCGCATCGACATTGCGGTCCGCCAGCAGCGTAATGAGCGCCGGCGAGCAAAGCATCGGGATATTCATCAGGGACATCGCCAATCCAATCTGAAGAAAATCAAACCCACCCTGCTCACGCAGAAACACCGTCATCAAAGGCATCACACTGCCAATCACGGCATAGCTTAGAAAAAACTGACGGCGGAGAGCGTTCACAAAGATTGGATGTTGGTTTTTGGATATTAGATGTTGGCCTGAGAACCCCGCTCAACCCTCATTCTTACTCTCATTCTTAATCCTAGTCTTACTCCGCCCCTAAACGGAGAGTGTCTCTCCTTGAACTCCACAAAAAAAACCTCGTCTTTCGACGAGGTTATTAGAAAATTTGCGGACCTGACAGGGCTAGGTCGGGCTTTGTATCCTGCCGGATCTCGAACCAAACAGGATTGGGTGCTCTCTCGCTTACGCAGAAAGACCGTTGATCTTCTGAGCGACACGGCCTTTGAGGCGGCTAGCGGTGTTTTTGTGCATTGCACCACGCTTGGCGGCCTTGTCGGTTGTGGAAGCAAACTCGTCGTAGGCTTTCTTCGCTGCGGCCGAATCACCGGCTTCGACAGCTTCGAGTGCGGTACGACGTGACGCTTTCACCCGATCCTTGAGGATTCGGTTGCGAGCGGATGCCTTAGCGTTCTGGCGGACGCGCTTAAGTGCTGATCTGGAGTTTGCCATGAGAGTCGTCTATTCTTTTTGGATTCCCTTGTTACAGGGGCGCGGAACATACTCGCTTTCTCTCAGCCGTCAAGGCCGAGTTCCGATGGCTCTGCGAGCGTGATGTAGTCTCGCTCGTATCCCGCCTCGGATAATACGTCGACTCCGGTCCGAAAATTGCCGACCTCGTTCCATACCGGCTTCGTCGATGTAGGCTGAGCAGCCTCAAATACCATCGGCGGTGGCACAGGTTCGGTGACCGGTAGGGCCTGAATTGGCTCGCCCATTTCCTGACCTTTCTTTTCATCTCGCCAAAGCCCCTTTCGGACGATGAAGACCTTGGAGCCTTCGCCCACTTTGCCGTAGAGATCGATCACATCGCGGGATTTCATGCGCACGCAGCCGTAGCTGGCAGGTTTTCCGATATCGCGCTCCGCTGCCGTGCCGTGAATGTAGATGCAACGCGAGTAGGTGTTTTTGTTTTTCGGCTCTAAGCCGTTCAGCCATAGAATACGCGAAACAATCGGGTCGCGCCCCGGAGAATTAGGTTTCACAACTTCACCAGTCCATTTTCGACTTTTAAATACGGCGCCTGCGGGCTTTCCGCCTCCCACTTTCTCTGCCACTTCCATTTTGCCGAGCGGTGTACGATAACTGCCCTTTTCGTTTCCGAGGCCAAATTTGGACGTGGAAATAGGATAGGTTTTTATCAATTCGCCTTTGCGATACAACGCCATTTTCTGCATCGGCACGGAGACTTCCATGACGTGCTGATCGTCGCGTTTCGCACTGGTCTGAACAGCACAGTTGGTGGTGAATAAGGAGAGGGTGAGCATGGATGCACACCCGGCCAACCGGAGTTTTCTTTTTACACTCATTTCGGGTTTCGCAGTTATTGAACGTGTGTTCGGGGTTCTGTATTAGAACTCCGCTGCGTATCCCGGTTTGTTGATTTTCCAGTGAGTGAGTGGCTGGATTGAGAGACCTACTAGGTGTAATATTAACTTATGTTAATAAAATACAAATTTCTAGCATAATTTTCCGTGAGATTTATCTTTCAGCCATCTAAGAATGTACGTGTTTCTCGCTAGAAATGGGGTATTTCTGAATTATCCAAACTGGTTTGGTTCCCTGTAATTACATGATGACCCGCTCGATTTCTTTCTGCCTGTTTCTCGCAACCGGCTTTCTGTGTATGGGAACAAAGTTTCTACCAGCTCAGGATATTCCTGATGAATTGCTGGAAGACGAGCATGTCCGCGAGGAATTTGGAGTAAACAAATTCACGACGCCGTCGATCCGGAAGATTTTCCAGGATCTCGAAACGCTTCGTCCCCTTCCCTACGATGAGCTGAAGCGGCCCATGCCGGAGGGAACACCGCAGGACCGCACGGAACTCGCGCTGACAGTCGGACTTCTCCTTGCCGATGGGTTTTTCGCAGTTGAATCGGAACAGTTATTTGATCTCGAACCGGTAGGCCGCTCATTGCTCCAGCACGCCAAAGTTCTTGGATCCGGAACTCGAATTTCCAGCCACATGAAAAGCCTGCTCGAGAAAGGTGCATTGAATGACTGGGATGCGTTGAAGATCGAACTCGCCCGCACGCAGAAGGATGTGGAAAAGGAAATGGTCCTGATTCGCGATGTCGACGCGGCCAATTTGATCAGCCTCGGTGGCTGGCTCCGCGCTTTCGAAATCGGCTGCGCCGCTTCCTTGAATCCCTACAACCCAGAAAAGGCTTCCATTCTCGCACGCCCTAATGTCGTGGAATATTTTGTGCTGAACCTGGAGACGCTAGAGCCCCAAATCCAGAAGAACGAAAAAGTGCAGCGGATCCGCAAAGACCTTGGGGTGATTCAGGAAAAGATCGATCTTCCGAAGCAAGAAATTCTCAGCGAAGAGGAAATTCAGGAATTGCGGGCGATGGTCGAAGAACTGGTGGACCTTACATACGGCTCCGAGCGACTCATTGTTTCGGCAAGTGGTGAATCGAAGCCCACCAACACGGGAGATAAGCCAACAACGGTAAAACCCGCGGCGACGGGCGGAGTGATTTCGGGAGAAGTCCCACAGTGATTTGGAGATTCGCTGAAGCATCCCACTCACTAGGGATCTACAGGGCACATCATATTTTCCTCACCGAGCTCGGTGTGCGACTGGAAAAATATACCTCCCTCACGATGGAGCATGGTGTGCATGACGAAGGCACCATCGGGCAACAGTTCTGTATGCCTCATTTCACCAGCATCAGGGAATCCAAGTAATCCCCAGTCTTCGATAAACGCATTCACGGCAGTACTGAGGTCGGTATACCAAAAGTCGAAGTTAACTTCGAGGACTTCGCCAGAATCAGACTCGGAGTCACCATTGATTCCCCCGTCGAGTCCGCCCCTTCCATCTAAAATGGCAGAGGCAGCCTCCGAAATTTCCTTGTAGCTGCGTCCTTTGATCCAATCTTCACTGGCCCCTTGCACCGGCAATGTCAGGACTAAAGCTCGCCATTGGTTGTGAGAATTGTCCATCAGCTGAAAACAGCTCCCTTCCTACTCCTCGTCCTTCAGCAAGTACTTTGCAGCCTGCTCGACATCCTTATCCCCGCGCCCTGACAGATTCACCACAATGATCTCGTCTTTGCTCATCTCTGGAGCAATCTTTTGGACATGGGCAAGCGCATGGGAAGTCTCCAGGGCCGGAATAATGCCCTCGGTTTCGGACATTTCCCGGAACGCGGCAAGGGCCTCATCATCGGTGGCATAGGTGTAGTCGACTCGACCTTCATTCTGGAGGAACGCGTGCTCTGGCCCGACCGCAGCGTAATCGAGTCCGGCGGAAACGGAATGCGTCAGCTCAATCTGGCCGTCTTCGTCCGCGAGAAGCCAGGTCTTGGTTCCCTGGAGAACGCCGAGTTTTCCACCTTGAAAACGAGCCGCATGTTCGCCATCGCGAATGCCGTGACCGCCCGCTTCGACTCCGACCATTTTCACATCTTCGTCTCCGAGAAAGGGATAGAACAATCCGATCGCGTTGCTGCCGCCCCCCACACAGGCGACGAGAATGTCGGGGAGCTGCTCTTCACGCTCGAGGATTTGACGGCGCGCTTCCTCTCCGATCACTTTGTGAAAGTCACGAACCATCATCGGATAAGGGTGCGGTCCGAGAGCACTGCCGAGAATATAGTGCGTCGTGCGAACATTTGTAACCCAGTCTCGAAGCGCTTCATTCACCGCTTCCTTGAGTGTCTTCTGTCCTGCCTCCACTCCGCGCACCTCGGCGCCGAGCAACCGCATCCGAACAACATTGAGATGCTGCCGCTCCATATCGATTGCCCCCATGTAGACGATACACTCAAGTCCAAACCGTGCCGCGACCGTGGCCGTTGCGACTCCATGCTGGCCTGCACCGGTCTCGGCTATGATGCGCTTTTTTCCCAGCCGCTTTGCAAGGAGAATCTGGCCAAGAGCATTGTTGATCTTGTGCGCTCCGGTATGGAGAAGGTCTTCACGCTTCAGGTAGATCTTAGCACCACCGAGTTTTTCGGTCCAGCGTTCTGCAAAATAGAGCGGAGTCTCGCGACCACAGAACTCGGAGAGAAGTCCATCCAGTTTCGCGCGGAACTCGGGGTCAGCCTTCGCCGCTTCGTACTCTGCGGTGAGTTCGTCGAGGGCAGCGACAAGTGTTTCGGGAACAAATCGTCCGCCGAAAGTGCCGAAGTGTCCGCTCTGGTCGGGAAGGGTTTCCGGGATGGTTGCCGTGCTCATGTGTATAAAAGATTACGTCAGGAACAGAGAAATGCGATACCTGCTGGAAAAAAAGCTGTCGCGTGTATATTCGCCCCGTCAGAGGCCGTAGAATGTCGGCGGGTAAACTCCGCCAGGGCCGGAAGGCAGCAACGGTAGCCTGTCCGTCATTGCTGCGGTTCTCTGGCATTTTTTTCCACCATGCTGCTTCATCGGGAGATTTATTCCGGAATCATTTCACCAGCGATGAGGTCATCGAGGCTCTGGCGTTTGCGGATTACATGCGCGACTTTGCCATCGACGAGAATTTCGGCAGGCATTGGCCGCGTGTTGTAATTCGATGCCATCACGAAACCATAGGCTCCAGCACTGAGCAGGGCGATTCGGTCTCCTGAGTCCAGCGGTGGTAATTCACGATTCTGGGCGAAGAAATCTCCGCTTTCACAAACCGGGCCGACAATGTCGACTGCTTCAGTCGTGCCGTCGACAGGCTCCTTAACCGGGACGATGTCGTGGTGCCCTTCATAGAGAGCCGGACGGATGAGGTCATTCATTGCCGCATCAATAATCTGAAATATCTTCGCCGATCCGCGCTTTTCATAGAGAACCTCGGTGAGCAAAACACCGGCGTTACCCACCATGAATCGACCTGGCTCCATGATTATTTTCAGCCCGAGCGGCTTCAACAAAGGAACAAGGCGAGCTGAATATTCCTCAATCGTGAGTGGCTTTTCGTCTCTCTTATCCCACCACGCGGAATCTCCGCTTGCGAGCGTGTCTTCGTAGACAATGCCGATTCCCCCACCGATGGAGAAAAATTCGATGCCGTATTTTTCTTTCAGTTCCTCGACAAGAGGCGCGACTTTTTCAACCGCTTCGACGAAGGGGTTCGATGAAGTGAGCTGCGATCCGATGTGCATCTGCAGACCACGCACTTCGATATTCGGAAGAGCTGCGGCGCGCTCGTAAGCTTCGCGGATGACGGAAAAGTCGACCCCGAACTTGTTCTCACTCTTACCCGTCGAGATATACTTGTGAGTCTTGGCATCCACGTTTGGATTCACCCTGAAGGCGACCGGTGCCTTTTTTCCCATCTCGCCAGCGATTACATTGATCAATGCCACTTCGGCCTCGCTCTCTACATTGAAGGAATAAATCCCCTTTTCCAATCCGAGCTCAATCTCAGCGCGGGTTTTCCCCACGCCAGCAAAGGTGCACTTGGCAGGGTCGCCTCCCGCTTTTTCGATGCGAAATAACTCGCCTCCTGACACGATATCGAATCCTGCGCCTTCTTCAGCGAGCAGATTCAATACCGCGAGATTCGAGTTCGCTTTGGTAGCATAGCAAACCTCGCAATCGAGTTCGCCCATTCCATCGGAAAGACGGCGATAGTGATCGAGGATTGTCGCTTTGCTGTAAACATAAAGCGGCGTGCCGTGCTGATCGGCAAGGTTATCCAGATTGACGCCCTCGCATTGCAGAGAGCCGTTCTCGTAGTGAAACGAATGCATGGCCGCGAAGATAGGCGGGAAATTGGAGAGGGCAAGCGCGGCCCTGTAAACTGCCTCGTGCTATTTCGTAGTTTACATTCGCATACGGGACAAGGACACTGGGCATCACGATGGAATCCATCATCAACCAGCTGACATCCAATCCCCTTTACCTGGTGATCGCGGCCATACTGGGCGTCATTCTCGTAGTGGGTATTATCAAAAAGGTCCTCAAGATCGTAGCGATCCTGGCCGTCGTCCTGATCGCTTTCCTTTCCTTTTTGCACTTCACGGGGCAAAAGGTTTCTACCGATACCGATAAGCTGAAAAAGTCGGTGTCTTCCAAAGTCGACAAAGCAAGAGAGTCAGCGGGTAAGACTGTCGACAATGCCATCCAATCCGCGAAGGATTATATTACTGACGAACTGAAGCAGTAAAGAACCAGTTATTCTGCTCCCGAGGATGGCGTTAGAAGAAGGGAAGGGGCATGAACACTTCGTTTTTCGCCTCGCTGAAAAAGGAAGCGATGGGAAATACCGGGGACAGGACTCGAACCTGCACACCAAAAGGCACTTGATCCTAAATCAAGCGTGTCTACCAATTTCACCACCCCGGCGTGACCGGAAAAGGGTGCCACCGGTTTCCAGTTTCTCAAGTCGCATTCGCCGATCTTCTATTTTGACTCTGCGAGAAGATTTTTTCAATGGCTTCGATCTGTTTTCGATGAATCTGAAGTTGAAAGCTGAACATGCAGTGCCGCTTGTGATCGTCGAATGGTCCGAAAATGGGACGCATCGCCTCCTTTGTTTTCCGCAGTTTTTTCAAGGGAGCAATTTTCTGAAATTACTCCGCAATGGATTGCTCAAACTCTGCGAGTTGCTCCGGACCCGGATCGCTCGAAGGCATCACGTCCCGCTTCACATCAAAACCAGGATCGAGTTCCGGGCCATTCCCAGTCGCTAAAAGAACCTGTGAAGTGATCCGCTGATTCACAATGCAGTTGTGTTCCAGAGCCTGGTAAATAGCCCAGCTTTTCATATCATCATCGAGCCCCAACATGGAAGGAATGGTGACCGCACGCTGGCAACTTATCACTGCAGAGGCGATGGCATACCGCAGTCGTCAATCACGCTCCGCCCCAATCAGCCTGTCAGCAGCGGCCCTAGATGTGAGCGTTTTATGGAGGATGCCGGCATTGCTTCTCTCGTCACCACAAACACGCCACTTCTCTTGATTCGTATTTGAGACATAATTCGTTTTTACGAATTATAATGGAAAGCTCATCTCTACTCTCTCCCGAGAGCTCACCAAATCTGGCCGCGCCTGGTGATTCTGAACTCGACAGTTTACCTTCGCCAACCGGGGCAAAGACTCTGGCTTTGCTCGATTTGCTCTCCCAGCATCCGGAAGGACTCACGGCAACCGAAGCTGTGAGGGAATCTGGCTTTACGCATAATCTCGTTTTTCGAATCCTGAAAACATTGGTGGCAATGGGGTTTGCCTTACAAAGAGAAGACAACAAGGCTTACACGCTTTCGAACCGGATCCTCGACCTGACGTCCCCTCGGAACGGAGGTCGCAGTCTCGTATTTTGCTCACAGGAATCACTTCGCAAACTTCGAGACAAAACTGGCGAAACGGCCCAACTGCTGATCGAAGTTGGAGGAAAAGGGCTCATTCTGGAGCAATTTCGCGGAACGCAATCCTTGCAGGTCTCAGGCGAAGTGGGAATGCGAGTCCCCCTCTATTCCTGCGCTCCCGGAAAGGCGATTCTTGCCGCTTGGAATGAT
Organism: Verrucomicrobiales bacterium; assembly: GCA_022424805.1. Taxonomy (GTDB): domain Bacteria; phylum Verrucomicrobiota; class Verrucomicrobiia; order Verrucomicrobiales; family DEV007; genus Arctic95D-9. The sequence continues at coordinate 1,692 of JAKMGR010000268.1, read as the reverse complement.
GATTACCGGGACGCCTGGTATCGCGAACGCGGAAAACGCCTGAAGCAATTCACCGAGACGACTCTGCATCGACGCAGCGATCTGGAGCGGGAACTGGAGGAGATTCGCTCGTGTGGATACGCAGTCGACAGAGCCGAGGGTGCTGAAGGCATTCACTGTGCGGCCGCGGCAATATTGGACGCCTACGGGCAGCCACTCGGGGCCGTAACCGTTATGGCTCCCATCGCTCGAATGACGGAGGAAGAATTCCCCCAATTCGGCAAGCTTTGCCGCATCGCGGCTGATAAAATCTCACGCAAGTTTAGACACGGATGAATTCTTTCTCCAATAAGATCACTGCTGCTCTGGCCCTCACTTGGGCAAGTGTTGGCTTCGGAAAACCGTCACCCAATCAAATCGAGTTCTTCGAGTCGAAGATCCGTCCTATCCTCGCGCAGGAATGCTACGAATGTCATTCCGAAGCGACGAAGGCGAAAGGTGGACTGCTTCTCGATACACAGTCCGGATGGAAAAAAGGAGGCGACTCGGGCGAGGCGATCATCGTTCCCGGAGACCCTGCCGACAGCCTTTTGCTGAAAAGCATTTCCCACGAGATCGATGATCTCAAAATGCCGAAAGCAGGAGCGAAACTGGAGAAATCCGTGCTCGCTGATTTCCGCAAATGGATCGCCGACGGGGCAATCGATCCTCGTGATACGCCACCATCAAAGGAACAGCTGGAAACAGATACCAACTGGACTGCGATTCGCGACCGAAGAAAGGGCTGGTGGAGCTTCCAACCCATCCGAAGACCGGGCGTCCCTGAAGTAGATGGAGCGAACCGGGCAGTGGATGCCTTCCTGCAAAGAAGCCTCCACGAAGAAAACCTCTCCTTTTCCGAAAAAGCCGATCCGCGAACCCTAGTCCGTCGACTGCATTTCACCCTGACAGGATTACCCCCTGAACCGAACGCAAGCGAAGCATTCCTCGTCGACTGGGAAAAGAATCCTAACAAAGCAATAACCAACGAGATCAATTTTCTCCTTGCTGACCCGGGGTTTGGCGAGAAATGGGCACGCCACTGGATGGATTGGCTTCGCTATGCCGAATCACATGGCAGCGAAGGCGATCCTGCGATTCCTCATGCCTGGCGTTATCGGGACTACCTGATCCGTGCGCTGAATGACGACATTCCCTACGACCAACTAGTTCTCGAACACCTTGCTGGCGACCTCATCGATGAACCCCGGATCAACCCGGAATTGCAGATCAACGAGAGTGCGATCGGACCAGCTCATCTTCGCATGGTCTTTCATGGGTTTGCTCCTACAGATGCCTTGGACGAACGCGTGAAATTTACCGACGACCAGATCAATACGGTAACGAAAGCTTTTCAAGCGCTGACGGTGTCCTGCGCCCGATGCCACGATCACAAATTCGACGCCATCAGCCAGGCGGATTACTACGCGCTTTTCGGAATTTTTTCCTCAGACCTTCCCGCAACTATTCCTGTTGATGCCCCTGGAAACCTGAAGAAGAACCGGGACGAGCTCGCTTCCCGAAAAACGGAAATCCGAAAGGTAGTCGCCGATGCGTGGAGCCGCTCATTGCAGGGAACGAATCTGGCGCTTACGAAATTACAACTCCCTGACAAACCTACTACAAGCTCAGGGCGGTTTTTGCTCGATTTGCGCAAGAGCGATAATCCTGAGG
>JAKMGR010000248.1 GCA_022424805.1 Verrucomicrobiales bacterium | reverse complement strand
TTGTGTGTCTGTGAGAGAAAAACGAGGAGTGTCGGAAGAATCTGAAGAGAGGCATCCCTTGTTTTCACCCAGGTTCGAAAATTCGATTCTTTTTCGAGAGGGCACTCCGACATCATCGTGGCAGTTCGCGCATCCCAGTTTTTCAAAATGGAATCGACCTTGCGCCGCCAGACCCTGATCAACAACAAATGGCTCAAAGGCTGGCACAGACTCTTGCGAGGAAGTGAGCATTGAGGATGCGATCGGTTTTTGATCCAACCCTGGGCCTTCCATTTCAAAGGAAAAGGAGGGTTCCCGGCCGGTGTGAAAATAGGTCAGGGAAATTTCCTGAAGCCCTTTTGCCAGCGTGATCTTGCCCGAAAGGTCTTTTGGGCCCCGGCGATTGCTTGGCTCTTCGACCGCGACATCCTGGCCATCCACACGAAGGAATCCACCATTCATTTTCAGGTGAAAGGTGTATTCCCCCCGCGCTGGGATATCGATCCAACCCTGGTATTCGATTGCGGTCTGATGCGAGACTTTACCGAGGCTCTCCAATTCAAAATCATCGACCAGACCGGCTCGGGCGGCCTCAACGGAATCACTCTGCAGACCTTCCCAGACCCGCCCCTTATACAATGTGAAGTTCAGGGATCCGGGAATCTTGGTTTTCCTCAGCAGATAGTGAGCGATCTGTTCCGCCTCTCTGCCTTGGAGTTGCATATTCGGCATGCGACCAGAGGGACGAACATTGAGAGGGTTTTGCAAAAATCCGACGAGACTTTTCACGCTGTATTTTTTCTCGAGGGCTCCGAGGGGCGCAGAAGATTCGTTCAGTAATTCATTGCCTTCCTCGTCTCGCGGAGAATGACAGGCAATACAGCCTCGGGAATGGAATAGTTTTTCTCCTTGCTCTGCAGCCACCGAGTCGGGAGCTTGAACTGAGAAGTGATTCGGTTTTAGAGAAAGGAGGAAATGCACTAGCTCCCGGGTCGTGTTTCTTTTCTCCTCTTCATTCATTGCCCCCATGACATTCGGCATCGTTGTCCCCGGCTTTGTTCCGTGAGGATCGAGAATAAAGGATTCGAGAAACTCTGGGTGAACTCTCGTTCCCACATCAGAAAGTCGTGGGGCCGTTTTTGACCGGTTCGCGAAAGGGGCACCCGATGTATGACAGGAGGCGCAATTCAATTCTTCAAGAAGCACGAGCCCCTTCATTAGCGGGCCGATCTCGCTGCGCTCCAATCCGGGAATGACAGGGCCGATTTCGTCCTGAGCCGCAAGCATGTTCGGGAAGCAACTCGCAAAGAGGGCAAGCAAACAGATTCCGGTATACCTGGAAGTGAGAAAAATCATAGAGAACAATCGGAAGGGAGGGGGTCTCTTTGTATTTTCCGATTCAATTTTTTCAAAATCGAGGGTCTGATCCGGGTATTTCCACAGCTTTACAGAGCGGGGTAACTCCTGATAGAACCTCAGCCATGTTTCGACATCTTCTGCTCTACCTCACCGTCGTTTTTCTTCTGGGCGCCCCAGTTGTCGCACAAGACTCCGTCAAGCTTCCCAACATTCTCATTATCTACGCGGATGATCTCGGTTACGGAGACCTTTCCTGCTACAATCCGGAATCAGCCTATGAAACACCAAGGCTCGATCTAATGGCGGCCGAAGGGATCCGCTTCACCGATGCGCATAGTCCATCCACGATTTGTTCGCCATCCCGGTATGGTCTTTTTTCCGGTCAGCAGATCTACCGATCTACAGGACGAGGGGGTGGTGCCTTTGAAGGGCCTGGTGGCCCCAGTTATCTGAAGCCGGGCACGCTCACTCTCGGCGGAATGCTCCAGGAAAAGGGCTATCGCACCGGGATCTTTGGAAAGTGGCATGTCGGCCTGACCTGGTTCGACAAAGAGGGAAAGCGTCTCGGGGGAGGCTTCGATAATTCGCTGCTGATTGACTACGAGAAAAGCACGCCGCTTGTTGATGGCCCGACCAAGCGCGGTTTCGATGAAGCCTTTGTCACCCCGAACTGTCCGACGACCGATCCTCTCTATCTCTACATCGAAAACGGAATGGTTCCCGTTCCTGCGAGCCAGAGGCACAAGCGAGACAGGTTGCCCAATCCCGGAGGAAAGTGGCGTTGGGATAATGATGAAGGATGGATGGCTCCTCGATATCAATTCGTCAATGCTGATCGTCTTTTTTGCGACAAAACCGAAAGCTTCATTCGCAAGCATCAGGAGAGTCATCCGGAGGAGCCTTTTTTTGCTGTTCTCTCGACTCAGATTGCGCATGCTCCTGTTCTTCCCTCTCCCTCCGTGCAGGGCAAAACCAAGGGAGGGCCTCGGGGGGACTTTGTCTTTGAACTCGATGCCATCGTCGGCCGAGTTCTCGATCTGCTCGATTCGCTCTCCATTGATGACGAGACCTTGGTTTTCTTCAACGCTGACAATGGCGCTGAAACAGTGCATGTCGACTGGATGCGGGAGGACCACAATCACGATGCCTCAGGAGGATGGCGAGGCATGAAACGAGACGGATGGGAAGGTGGTCATCGTGTTCCTTTCATCGTCCGCTGGCCTGGTGTCATCCCGGAGGGGCAGGTGTCGGATCAG
>JAKMGR010000246.1 GCA_022424805.1 Verrucomicrobiales bacterium | reverse complement strand
GGATCGGACCAAGGACAAGAGCTACGTGATTTCGGGCAAGCCGAACGATGACGGTTGGAAAATGGTGAAGGTCGAGTCGACTAACGAGTTGGACAAGCTGACAGCGACGATATCCGTTGCGGGCGGTGAGGAAATTACTCTGCAGTTTGATGGAAAGCAGTTGAACCCTGAGCCGAAAAAGGGAATTGCAGCAATACGGGCATCCGCAGCAAATGCCAGGAAGCCACCTCCGACCGATGAGGAGAAACAGAAATTCGGAGAATGGGTGCGCGGTCGAATGAGCAAGATGAGCGACGCGCAAAAGAAGCGTGTGGGCCAGATCATGCACGAAAAGATGAAGGCCAATCCGAAATTGACCGACAGGCAGAAGGGCGAGATTTTTGTGAAAATTCTCGATCACGTTGAGTCCGAGAAGAGATGAGGGCAGGGCCGACCAGCCTGGCTCGGTTTATCGTTCCGGGTTTTCTCATGCTGGTTGCATCACTGTGGGGTGCGTTGGCGGAAGAGGTAGGCGCTGATTCTGCGCTCCCGTCTCCTGTCGACGAATCGCAGTGGGAGCCTCTGCGAGCTCAATCGCCGTTCACGCGGACTCTTTTCCTTTCCGAGTCATTGATTCTCACAGGCGTCGCTGAAGTCGACGGGCAGCCAGTCGCAACCTTGATGGATACGGAGGCGGCACAGTCCATTGCTGTTTCCAAGCAGCCCTCTGAACGCGGATGGAAATTGGTGGGAATATCAGGATGGAACGATATCGAGACGGCCATGGTTGTGATAGCAGTGGAAAGTGGCGAGTCAATCAAGGTTCGCTACGACAAGGATCGCATGAAATCGGCGAGTCAGAGAATGAAGTTCGCGGCGCAGAAAAGAAGTCATCAGGTTGCCGCGCGGGCTCGCGCCCATGCCAACGGAGGTAGCCACGGTGTTCCGCCGGAGCGAGTTTCGATGTTGCAGCGGATTGATCAGCAAGAGTTGCCAAAAGGCTACAATCCCGGAGCCGGTCGAAATAGCGAGGAGTCGCATCGGCTCCATCAGTCATACGTCGACAAGCGCATGGCTGGAATGAGTTCCAGGCAGCGCGGTTTGGTCGGTCAGATGTGGGAGCAGCAGCAAACCGTGAATCCCAAAATGTCCAATCGCGGTGCATCATTCGTCCGCATCCTGGAGCATGTTGCGGAAAATGAGAGACGGTAAGGGCAGCTATTCCGGCCGCGTTTTTCTTCCGTTTAAAATCGCCCCAACCCAAGTGTAGCGAACTAGCCATTGGTAGGTCAAAAGGAGGACGGCTGTCGTAACAGTCAGGATTCCGAATAGCTTGAGCGGCCCGGGGAAGTCCCAACCACTCACGAGAATCTGCAAGGCCATTACCAGTGGCAGGTGAGCGAGGTAGAGCCAGTAAGCAGAATCGGAGAGGTAACGAACCTTAGGATTTTCCGTGGAGAAGAATCGGCGGAAAAAACCGAGGAAAGCGTAGATCATGAGCCACGCGTAGATTGCTTCCAGCAGGCTGGCGAGGGGATGATAGAGCGAGAAATTTTCTGTGCGAATTTCAAAAAAGTGAATCCCAGCGAGAAGGACAGGAATCGCCACCAGAAAGTGGATCGGCCAGAACTTTCCGGCCCGCTGTTCGAAGCTTTCCTTTCCAAAACACAGGGCACCGAATCCGAAGAAAATCGCGTAGTAAAACAGCTTCGGGGGCCACGGGAGCGGGCCGGTAGCTGTGTCAGGACCAAAGGTTTGGCGCATCAGAAATTGAGCAGCGAAGGTCAGGGGAATCAGCCAAAACCCACAGAAAACGGGATGGGTTAGACCCGATGCGACTTTGGCTGGAAGCCGTGCGAGAAGCGGAGCCAACAACAGGAAAAGACAAACCAACAGGCAGAGGTAGTAAAGAAACCAGAGGTGATGAAAGAACGGAACAGTTGCGCCGAAGGTCCAGAATCTGACCAGTGAATCTAAAGGGCGTTTTTCGGCAAGATAGCCTTTGGATTCAAGCCCGGCAGCTTCGAGCATCTCGATGACGGCCTCGCGGCCTTCCGTCACTTCCTCGCGATCCAACTCAATTTTGAGCATCTCGGCCACCCAGGCGGTTACTTCCCAGGGAGCCCTGGCGGCATCAATGGGGG
>JAKMGR010000244.1 GCA_022424805.1 Verrucomicrobiales bacterium | reverse complement strand
CAAGCGGGGCAGTTACCTAAAAATCATCCAACAGATTCAGTTATTGCATCAGTTTACTTATTAAAGCAATCTTTCGCAATGAAGGCATCCCACCGTCACTTTTGTTTCACCGCGCTGGTCCTCTGCCTTTTCGCGACCAGGGCTCCTGGCAAAGACGAAGCAACTTCCCTCAACCTGACGGAAGCCGGAGAGAAACTCGGGGCCCACTGGTCGGGACAACTCGAGTCACTCGGCTCTCAACTGACGCAGCAAATCCCAAAGCCGGAGCAAGCCAAAGGCGAAACGCTCAATCAGTTTCTCAGCAGCGATTCACTCGATACGGCTCTTGCCAAATACGTCGTTCTGAAGGAAGCAACCCCAGCGGGTTTGGCGCGGTTTGCCCAGCAAGGCCGGGAGCAATGGCAGCTGGTGGAGGGACTCCTGGCCGACTCTATCCTGATGCAGGAGATGCTGGTGGCAGACGGAGCCAACGCGAAATCTCTCGGGCGCAACGGTTTCGGGCCGGCCGAATACGGCAATGCGATTCAGATCTACCGCAAGATTCAGGAAACGAGTGAAAATGCCTCTGCGGGTATCTTCCAGCGATTGGCGCTCGCTGTCAGCCTGGAGCACGCCGTCCCGTTGGTTCAGGTCAATCCCGAAGCCTCCGTCGGAGCGCCGGCAACGATCGATCCGGTGAAGCGTTATCTCCATTACGAAAAAGCCTATCTTGATGGAGAACTGGACTCGGCCTTCAGCCAGTTAACGACCTGGGATCTCCGCATGGTGGTGAATGGAGACGAGCCGGATGCGACGCTTGCCTGGGGTCGCGAGATGCTTCGCAACTACCGCCCTGATCACATCTACAACTCCAACTTCGGCTGGCGTTACATGAACATTGTCACTTCCGATGTGAAATATGGATCCCAGGATGTGAAGCACGACCGCCCCGAACTCCAGAAATATCAAAATATGCTGATGAACGGCGGCGTGTGCGGCAGACGGGCTTTCTTCGGGCGGTTTATCCTGAGATCGTTCGGTGTCCCTACCACCGCCCGCCCCAGTCGTGGGCACGCTGCGCTGGCGCACTGGACCCCTAAGGGTTGGGTCGTAAACCTCGGCGGAGGCTGGGGTGCCGGCTGGACCAAGACTCCCTACGTCAAAGATGTCGACTTCCTTGCGACGACGCAGGCCCGGGGCAATCCAGAAGCCTATCTTAAAGTCAAGCGCGCCCAGTGGGCTGGTGATGTCCTTGGCGAAAAGCGCAGCTACGGAGAAAATGAAAAAGAAGAGCCTGGATTCTGGAATGGCATTTCGCTCAAAATACAGCGCACTATCATTGAAGAATCAAACGCGGTGACACTGGCCGCGCTTGGTGAAGACCTTGGGGAAGCCAATGAACCGACTGTTGCCGAAAAGGTCATGGCGTCGCCTGTTACCGAAGACGACAAAAAGATTATCCAGAATCCAGATGGCAGCATCCTGATGCCCGCGGCCGCTTACAGCAAGCCCTCCGGCAACACCCGCGAAGTGCTTGCCATGAAGAGCTTCAACGGCGGTCGTCAGATCTTTCTTCCCCGCTTCTTTCCTGAAGGCCAGACCATCATGCGTGGCGGCACCTGGAAAGGTGACCCGGACGCTCTCGCCTCCGGGCAGCGGATGTTGAGCGGCGGCTACGGCCGATACGAAAACTGGGGGCTGCGTGCGGCCTTGACTCCTCCCGGCGATCAAACTCCGAGCGAGGTAACCCTCGACCTCGGAGACGGCGTCACTATGGAGATGGTCTATATCAAGCCGGGCAGCTTCGTCATGGGCGGTGACAGCGAAACCGATGGTCGCTTCGAATGCGTCGAAGTGCCGAAACACGAAGTTGAGCTCACCAAGGGATTCTATCTCGGCAAATATGAAGTAACCCAGGTGCAGTACGAGGTCATCATGGGTTCCAACCCTAGCAAGTCTACCAAGGGAAGTGATCTCCCGGTAGACAACGTGGGCGAATCGGACGCCCGGTCTTTCTGCGGGAAGGCCGCTGAGAAAACCGGCTTTGATGTGCGCCTCCCCACCGAGGCCGAGTGGGAATATGCCAGTCGCGCTGGAAGCAACACCAAGTGGTTCTTCGGCGACGACCCATCCGTTATTGGCGAGTATGCCTGGTTCAAAAACAACGCCGGCGGCAAGTCACACCCGGTTGGACAACTAAAACCTAACCCGTGGGGTCTCTACGACATCTACGGTAACGTGAACGAAAGGATCTCCGACAAGTACGACCGCGGCTACTACTCGCGGAGTCCCCGGGTCGATCCCACCGGGCCATCTGCCGGTTCCAAGTCCCACTTGGAATATCAAGTTTCTGTTCCAAGAGCAGGCAACTACGAGCTGACCGCTCTGG
>JAKMGR010000218.1 GCA_022424805.1 Verrucomicrobiales bacterium | reverse complement strand
TTACTTCAAGGCCTGTTTCGTTTTCTCCGGAGAACTCTCTCACGCGTGATAGAACAAGCGATCCACTGAGTGGGCGGAACTCAATTTTTCCTGCCTTTACTAGGCGTTCAGGATGATCTTGGCGCAGAATAACGTTTGATCCGGTCACAGTGTTCGAATCCTGCGAAACTCCTGAGTGCGAGGCTTTTGCGACGCGAAGTTGTTCTGCTTCGACGCGAAATCCTTCGTAGTGAACGATGACATTGCCTGAGTAAATTTTTTCTCTCGCTTGTTCGATCGCATTGTCCGCTTCGATCCGAAAGGTGGCGCGACGCATTGTGCGAGGAGCAAAATCACGAACGGATTGGCCAAAGATGGTCGTCAATTCCCAATCCAGATCCAGTGCTACGATCGATGGGCTCGCTACGAAATCAGGTGTTCCGATTTCAACGGTTTCCTCGACCGGACGAGTCGATTTCACCGCTGCTTTGCTGTTCTTATCTACTGCGGGAGTTGTTGCAGAGTCATCGGCGTATTGTACTAGAAAGACGACTTCCTCTTCCTGCCTCGTGTCTCTGACGGAGAGGTTAGTGAGAACGCTGAGCAACAGGGCGACTGCCGCAGCAGCAGAAGCAACCGTGATAAACCACGATTTTCGGTCTGCTGCTGGCGATAGATGAAGCGTTTCATTGCGAAATGGTCGCTCGACAGTTTTGAGAAGAATCGAGCGGATCAGCGCGTCGTCGTTTTTTTCTTCATCAAGGCGAGCTTTTTCCAGCAAAGCCGAATCGACGAACAGTTCGTCGGGCGGGAGAGGGGATTCAGGTTCCGAGTGTGAGTTCATTGTTCTTCGGATGGGGTGGTAAGTTTTCGATCAAGGCATTGCTTCAGCATGCTTCGCGCTCGTTGCAGACGCTTTCTGACTGCAGCTGGTGCGATGTATAGGATTTCAGCGGCTTCCTCGCCGGTGCGGCCTTCGAAGTAGCAGGCGTGAACGGCTTCCTTGAGATTGTCAGGCAAGTGATCGAGGCAGCGGGAAAGTGCTTCGAGAACAGAACTGTCTGACTCGCTCCGCTTCTGTTGCCACGCTGCGATGTCGGCATCGATTTGGGCGAGCTGCCCATCAGTGAGTTCGTAGCGCTTGTTCTTCCGAACCCACTCGCGGTATTTGTTCCGGACAATGCCTCGCATCCAGGTGGCGAAGTCCCGCGTCACGTCAAATGTGCGGACTTTCTCATGTGCGACAACGAAGGAATCCTGAACGATGTCGCAAGCAGTCGCGTGATCTCGGCAGAGGGCACGTGCGTAAATCAGCAGTTCACGATGGTTCAAGCGGACCAACTCCGCGAAATCCTCATCCTTCTTCGGATCTAGATTGGGAGCTTGTTCGGCGGGGATGTCAGAAATGTCGCTGATACGAACAAGGTGCATTACTTTTCCTGTATTGGCGAGTGCGGGCCTCTTTGTGACCAGTTTTTCACATAGGAAAACGGTCGCTTCATCTTATATTAGAATGCCTAATGTATAGATTCGCGAATTTTGGGGTTTGAGCCAATTTTTGTCACATCGGAGGATTTGGTTATTAGGAGATGTAATAGGCGCAATTTCGGAGTAAAATCTTTTTGCTTGAGAAAAGTCCCCACTCTAGTCTCCTGCATCCGGTATCCGGCTACCGGTATTTACTAATTCCGAAAAGTTTATGAACGGCATCAACCGACTCGCTATAGCGATCACGATTTTGGGAGCTTCCGCGCTAGCGCAGGGAGCAGATATTCACGAAGGCAACTGGCTGTCCTGGCGCGGCCCGCTTCAAATGGGGGTCAGCCTCGAAAGCTACTCCGACATGGAGTTCAACACGGAGCCTGTCTGGACCGACGAAATCTCGGGGCAGGGGACCGCTACCGTTTTCAATGGTCGCATCTACTCTTGGGGCTACCGCGGGACGGGGCCAAATCTCGAAGAGGTCGTTCAGGCTCGCGATGAAAAGACAGGTGATGTGATCTGGGAATTTGCCACGCACGACTTTCTTTCCGACACGATTTACAATCGCTACTCGATTGGTTGTGTCGCGGTTGATCCCGCAACTGAAAATATTATTGTTGCCAGTACCTACGGGCTGGTCACTTGCCTTTCCAAAGACGGTGAGATTGCCTGGCAGGTTTCCATGATGGAGCGCTTTGGTCGCCTGACCTTCCCCAATGGCCGGGCTGGTTGTCCTATTATCGATGGTGACATCGTTATCATTCGCGGGGTTACCAGTTACTGGGGCGCAGATGGCCCTGCTCGCGACCGCTTCTTCGGTTTTGATAAGAATACCGGAGAGCTTCTCTGGTCGTCGACTCCAGGTGTGGGACCTCCTTTCCTCAAGGACACCTCGATGAGCACGCCTTTCCTTGAGACTCGCGATGGGAAGCGTGTTTTCTACGCCGCTACCGGTTGCGGAAACATTGTTTGCGTCAACGTGCTCGATGGAACTCCGCTCTGGCGCTGGCAGGTGTCCAAAGGCGGAATCAACAGTTCGCCCGTTGTTTACGGTGACACGGTCATCAATATTCACGGAAAAGAGAACCTCGATACCACGGAGATGGGCCGGATTTTCCGAATCAACATCCCGAAAGACCTCGACAACACTGGTGGTGAAATCGATCCGGTTATGAAAGGTGCGCCTCGCATCACCGGCGACGGCATCGAAGTTTGGCGCGAGACCCTGGAGATGTTCACCAGCTCGCCAGCCCTCCATGATGGCAAGATCTACCAGATGGTGAAAACCGGTTCTCTTTTCTGCGTCGATGCCGAGACCGGCAAAATTCTCTGGGAAGAAAAGCTGGCGAACTCTCAGCTGCACGCCTCTCCAACCTACGTAGATGGTCACCTCCTCATTCCAACTTTCCCCGGCGACTTCTATGTGATTGACGTGACTGGCGAAAAGCCGGAGATCAAGCACAAGATCGAGCTGGATGGAAACTGCATTGGAACGGCTTCGGTTGCGAATGGACGGGTCTACGTTCACACGACTGAGAAGCTCTATGCTTTCGAAATCAAAAACAGCGGCATCGAATACGCAGCGGCCCCTGAGGTGAAGATGCCTGAAGCAGGCGCAGCCGCGAAGGTGCTCCCCGTTCCCAGCGATGTTCTACTTCGTTCCGGTGAATCGGCGACGGTCAGCTTGCGAACTCTTGATGCCAACGGCGTTCCTGTCGGAACCACTGACAGTTCGGATTGGGCGACCTTTATTCCTCCGACTGCGAAGGTGAAGGCGACCATGGATGCCGGTTTTGACGGAAACACCATCTCCGCGGGCGACGACGCAAAGCTCTCCGCAGGGGCTTGGAAAGCGACTTCCGGGGATATGGCTGGAATCCTGCGAGGACGCGTCATCGCGAATCTCCCTTACACCGAGGACTTCAGTGGCTTCGAACTCGCCGACAAGCCGGGTGGATCGGTAGTTGGCCGTGCATTCGATTTTCCTCCTCTGCCGTGGATCGGTGCCCGCCTCAAGTGGGAAGTCATCGAGCACGAAGGAAATAAGGTTCTCTCCAAGACTCTCGACCGCGTTCTCTTCCAGCGATCCCTTTCGTTTATTGGACATCCTGACTTGAAGGATTACACGGTTCAGGCCGACGTCATGACTGACGGAAGTCGCCGCATCAAATCGGTAGTGGGCCTCATCAACCAGCGATACATCATTTCCCTCGTCGGAAATGCAAACATCCTCGAAGTCAGCTCTAACCACGAACGAGTGAAAGAGTCTGTTCCTTTTCGTATCTCCGCCAACAAGTGGTATACGCTGAAAACCCGTGTCGACACCAACGATGATGGTTCCGGAGTCGTCCGCGCCAAGGCGTGGGAAAAAGGCACCGATGAACCTGCCGAATGGACCATCGAAGTCGAGCACAAGAATGTTCACAAGAAGGGTTCGCCCGGCATCTTCGGATTTGCCCCGCAGAGCCAGAAGACAGTTTTCGTAGACAATATTTCCATCACCCCGAACAACTAATTCGTTCGAGTAACGTAAATCATTCACCAATCGAATTTACCTCACCCAAGTCATGATCAAATCGATACTACACCTCCTCTGCCTCGCGATTGTTGCAGTCGCATTCGCAGCATGCTCCCAACCCGAGCCGGAAGCCCCGGCAGACAGCGGTAAGGCTGAAGAAGCCAAGGCCGAAGAAAAGGCTCCGTCACCTGCACCTGAAGCAGCACCCGGCGGCGGCGAATGGCCGCAGTGGGGACGCGACGCTTCCAACAATATGATGTCTCCGGCAACAGGACTGCCCACCGATTTTACTTCCGGTGAGTTCAACGACGCCGGCGAAGCCGAAGGTGCCAAGCACCTCAAGTGGGTCGCTGAGATGGGATCTCAAGCTTACGGAACCGCTACCGTGAAAGACGGACGCGTTTTCATTGGGACGAACAACGAAGAGCCTCGTCTTGAGTCTGTCACAGGCGACAAGGGAATCATCATGTGCTTCGATGAGAAGACTGGTGAGTTTCTCTGGCAATTCTCCGTGCCAAAACTTGCTGCCGGAAAAGTCTCCGACTGGGAGTTTCTCGGCATTTGTTCTTCCGTCATCGTTGATGGAAAATACGGCTACGTCGTCACCAACCGTGGTGAGATCATCTGTCTCGATGTCTACGGCATGAGCGATGGCAACGACGGTCCTTTCCAGGATGAAGCCAAGTATGCTAATGGTGGTTTGGAAAAGCTCAACGAAGTCGAGCCAGCCGAACTCGACATGGACAAGACCGCAGATATCGTCTGGGGATACGATATGCGTTCTGAGCTAGGTGTTTTCCCTCACAACGTGACCTCCAGTTCCGTTGTAATTTCTGACAAACACGTTTACGCCAGCACTTCGAACGGAGTGGACTGGTCGCATATCAATATCCCAGCTCCTTACAGCCCCTGCCTCATCGCTCTCGACAAAGAGACCGGTGAACTCGTTGCCGAAGAAGCCAGCGGAATTGGTGAAAACGTCATGCACTGTAACTGGTCGAGCCCAGCATATTCTGCAGATCTTGCAGGGAATCCAACTGTAGTTTTCGGCGCTGGGGATGGAGTCACCTACGGATTCCACGCTTCGGAGTTTGATGAGGAAGAAGACGGCGGCGAGGTTTTCCGTCTTTTCAAGGAAATCTGGAAAGTAGACTGCTGCCCGAAAGAGTATCGTGTCGATGAAAATGGTGAGGACATCAAGTATGCCACCTATCCTGGTCCTTCCGAGATTATCTCTTCCCCCGTGGTTTATGAGAACAAGGTATACTCCTGCATTGGGCAAGACCCTGAACACGGGGAAGGTGTTGGTTGCGTAACCTGCATCGATCCGAGCAAGGGAACAGGTGAGGATGCTATCGTCTGGCAGTTCAAAGAAATTGGACGCACGATCTCAACTCCCTCTATTGTCGACGGACTCGTTTACATCTCCGACTATTCAGGTCGCCTCTTCTGCCTCGATGCCGAGACAGGTGAAAAATACTGGGAGCACGACACTCTTTCGCATATTTGGGGATCGACACTCGTCGTTGATGGCAAGGTTCTCCTCGGAAATGAGGACGGTGAACTCGTCATTCTCAAGGCTGGGAAGGAATACGAGGAAATCAACACGGTTGGTTATCCTGCTCCGATCTACGCAACACCAATCGTTGCCAACGGAACTCTCTATGTGATGACCCAGACCCACCTCTACGCCTACGAAATGGGTGGGGACAAGGTCGCAGCGGTTCAGCAGTAATTGCAAAATCAACTCAAACCCCCGACGCGAATGAAAACCGCAATCATTGTCATTGTCTTTGTTGCCCTCGCGGTCCTTCACCAGGACGCATGGAACTGGGATAAAGCTGACCTCGTTTTCGGGTTTATTCCCGTTGGGCTCGCTTACCATGCCTGCTACTCGATCGCTGCCGCGGTCTTCTGGGCATGTGTCGTGAAATTCGCCTGGCCAACTCGTTTGGAAGAGTGGGCTGACGGTGCTGACTGATGATACTCTGTAGTTGTGGAGCTCCGTTTACCGTTGCGAAAGTTCGGTGAGCAGAATCCGCTGCTACCCACCCCTGTTGAGTCACTGACCTTACCTTATTGACTCGCTGACTAACCCTGTTTGTGACTATGACCCCCATTCTTGCTGCAGCGGAAGCTGCTGAAGCGGTTTCGAAAACTCCGCTGATCGTTATCACCTGCTATCTTGGGCTTTTGCTCGGGCTTGCTTTATTTTCCGGAAAACTCTTCCGGGGAACTTCGAAAGACTACTTCGTTGCGAGTCACTCGATTGGGCCGTTCATGCTGCTGATGTCGGTCTTCGGAACGACAATGACAGCTTTCGCTCTCGTTGGTTCTACCGGGAAAGCGTTCCAAAAAGGAGTCGGGACCTACGGGCTGATGGCCTCGTCTTCCGGTTTGATCCACGCTGCCTGTTTCTTTCTCATTGGAATCAAAGTCTGGTCTATCGCAAAACGCCACGGCTACATAACTCAGATTCAGTTCTTCCGGAATCGATTCGAATCGAATGGCCTCGGCTACCTGCTTTTCCCCTGTCTCGTACTTCTCGTGATTCCTTACCTCCTCATCGGGGTGATCGGATCCTACCGTGTCTTAGGCCCGACGACTGCAGGAATGTTCCCTGATCTCTTTCCGCAGGCAGGTCCGCTTGATGGATCGATTCCACCGTGGATCATTGGACTGGTGATCTGTGGGGTTGTTCTTGCTTACATTTTTGCAGGCGGCTCTCGGGCGGCAGCTTGGGCGAATACCTTCCAAACCCTCGTTTTCATGGCGATGGGAGTTCTCGCTTTTTACCTGATCTCCAAA
>JAKMGR010000213.1 GCA_022424805.1 Verrucomicrobiales bacterium | reverse complement strand
CATATAGACATAGGGATGGATCACGCCTTTGAGAAATTCGATTTTTTCCTCAATTTCAGCGATCCGCTTTGCTCTTTGATTTTTAAATCGTGCTGCATTTGCTCTGTTTTCAACTGGCCTTTCGAATCGTGTGTTGCTTCCAAAATATTCACGTATAGAAGTTCGCCACCCTTCATCACTGCGACCCTGTATTGCCAACTGCATTTCGAAAGTTGGTCACGGTTTTTCTCCAGATTTTCCGAGTAGACCAGCGCCCACTGAGCTGGATCCTTGCCCGATAATGCGGTTTGGGACCAGCTTTTTCCCGTGGAGATGAGTAGGAAAAAAACAGTAAGGAGAATGGATACAGATTTCGTCATGATTGATTTTCAAACCTTAATTTCCTGTAACCGATACGACAACTGAATTTCCTTTGGACCTGTCGGACCCCCTGCAAGTAACTCACTTATGTTTCCGTATAGTGCTTGCCGCAAAAATTTATTCCCCATAAACTCCGGACACGATGACACAAGATAGACTTTTCCTCCGAAGCGCCCTCGTCGCCATCTTTTTTGCGGCGACTCTTTCCGCAGAGGCTGAATCCCGAGCCTGGACAAATAATGCAGGGAAAACGATTCAGGCTGAATTGGTCGATGTCGAGGGTGATAAGGCGGTGCTGAATATAAACGGGAACAACTTCCCGGTTCCGATCATCAGCCTTTCCGAAGCCGATCAGGAGTTTATCAAAAACTGGAAAAAAAGTGCGCCAAGCGACTCGTCCGGCGATGCAAATATCGAAGGCAACTGGGATAGTGAATGGCCCAAAATCGTCTCCGCCGATGTCAGCCAGGATATTGAAATCCTCAAAGAGGACGAGGCTGAAGGGGAATACATCTACGCAAGCGACCACTACGAGTTCATCTGCGACGTGAAGCTGAATGCCTCCGTCGTGAAGCGTTTTTCTCTTCTCTTTGAAGCGACAAATCAGTTCATCCGCGAGCTGCCGATCGGAATGGTGAAGCCTTTCCGTGAAGAGCGTCACAAGATTCATCTATTTGAAAGCTACACCAGCTACACTTCCGCAGGTGGGCCAGCTGGCTCTGCCGGGGTTTACATCAGTCGCGGAGGTGAGGGAGACATTCTCGTTCCCCTGACCAGTCTTGGAGTGAAAAAAGTCGGCAGTAATTTCAGTGTCGACTACGACAAGGAAAACACGACCCTCTCCCATGAGATTACCCACCAGATCACCGACAAGGAATACTACGCGCTCGGATCACGCGGATGGTTCACCGAGGGGGTTTCGGAATACGTCGCACAGAGCGGCTACCGTTCTGGAAAATTCAATGTGAACGATCTCCAGAAACTGAAGGATTACGTGACTGCCTATGGCGAAGATGGAAAAGGCGGGCGCGCACTCGGAGAAGAATTCGAGGCGCCAAACCTGGAAGACTTCATGACGCAGGATTATGGGCGCTTCCTCGAGAACTCCATGTTCAACTACGGCTTTGCTGCTTTGGTCGTATACTACTACTTCCACATGGACCAAGAGAAGGACGCTGCCAACATCAAGAATTTCCTGAAAGGCCTCAAGGAAGGGAAGAAAATCCCGGAAATGTATGAGCCTCTCCTCGCGGGTCGCAGCTGGGATGAAATGGAAGCCGATATCACCAAAGCCTGGCGCTCTCGCGGAGTGCGCATCAGATTTCAATAACAAAACCACAAAACTGACAGAGTTGGATCGAGGGCTTGACCCTGTCAGGTGCCTGACTAAATCCTGTTTGGCTTAATCATATGAGCAAAGAAATATGCCGTTGGGGCATTCTGGGAACGGCGGGAATCGCGCGAAAAAACTGGCAGGCCATACGCTTGTCGGGCAACGGCGAGCTTGTTGCCGTAGGTAGCCGGACGGAAGAGCGCGCTGCGGAATACATTGCCGAGAATCAAGCGCAGGTGCCCCATGATCCACCGCCGCGTCCGATTGGCGGATACGAGGAGATGATTGCTGCGGATGATATTGACGCGCTATACATCCCTCTGCCCACAGGTGTTCGAAAGGAGTTCGCGATCAAGGCGGCGCAAGCCGGAAAGCATGTTCTTTGCGAAAAGCCCTGCGGAGTGAATGCAGATGAGGTTCGCGAGATTGTTGATGCCTGTGAAAGTTCGGGCGTGCAGTTCATGGATGGCGTCATGTTCATGCACAGCGATCGTTTGGTCGCGCTGCGCGCGGATTTGGATTCGGAGGAAGCGGTTGGTCAAATCAAGCGGATCGCGACGCAGTTCAGTTTCATGGCTCCGGATGATTTTCTTGAGGAAAACATTCGCATGCATTCCGAGCTCGAACCGCTCGGAAGCCTCGGCGACCTCGGGTGGTATAACATTCGGATGATTCTCTGGACCCTCGGATACGAGATGCCGATTGCGGTTCGCAGTCGCATGATCCGTCAGGCGGGGCGCCCCGACAGCCCTGATGCGGTGCCGATCAGTCTTTCCAGTGAACTGGTTTTTGCGGGTGGGGTGACGGCGAGCTTTTATTGCAGCTTCGAAACCGAGCACCAGCAGTGGGTGAATATCAGCGGAACAAAGGGCCACATCACGATGAATGATTTCGTGCTGCCTTACTTTGGTGCGGAAGTTGGATTCAACGTGGAGCAGGCGGAGTTCGAAGTCGATGTCTGTCAGTTTCATATGGAGCGCCATTCACGGCGAGTCGCTGTTCACGAGCATGGAGACAGCCACCACACATCACAGGAGACGAAATTGTTTCGGTGCTTTGGCGATCTTGTATTGGGCGGCACGCCCGATGCTCACTGGCCCGAGATTGCACTCAAGACGCAGCAAGTCCTTGACGCTTGCCTTGTCTCAGCTCGCGACGACGGACGCGAGGTAACTCTTTGATATGACCGAAAATATTCTACGCGGTTTGATCGGGGTGATCGTTCTCCTCGGCATAGGTGTATTGATGAGCAAACACCGAAAAAAAATTAACTGGCGTCTCGTGATTGGCGGGATCGCCCTGCAGGTAATTCTTGCTCTGCTCATTCTGGCAACACCCTTCAGCGTTGTCGTAGAAAAAATCTCGGCAGCTTTTGTAACCCTGTTAGGATTCAGTGATGTCGGAGCAGAGTTCATGTTTGGCACTCTGATCGATGCGAGTACCTATGGTTTTGCTTTTAAGGTTCTGCCGACGATTCTCTTTGTCGCCGCGCTGACTTCGCTTCTTTACTATCTGGGGGTGCTGCAGTGGATTGTTTTCGGCTTTGCCTGGCTCATGAAACGGCTCATGAAATTGTCGGGGGCAGAAAGCCTTGCCGCAGCAGCGAATGTTTTCGTTGGCCAGACCGAAGCTCCGCTCGTCGTGAAACCCTACATCGATCGCATGACAAGCTCGGAGCTGATGGCTCTGATGACCGGAGGGATGGCAACCATTGCTGGAAGTGTCTTCGGCTTGTATGTCGTCACCTTGGGCGGAGGGGATGTGGAGGCGCAGGTCGCGATCGCGAGGCAATTGCTGACGGCGTCGATGATGAACGCACCAGCGGCTCTGCTCGTTGCAAAAATTCTCGTGCCCGAGCGGGAAGAAGTCTCGGAGGATCTGTTCATTCCCAAAGAAAAGGCAGGTCGAAATGCGCTCGATGCTCTCGCCAAGGGAACAACGGAGGGACTCAAGCTTGCGCTGAATGTCGCGGCAATGCTGATCGTTTTCGTCGCGGTGATCGCGATGTTCAATGCGATTTTCGGTTGGGTCGGGGGA
>JAKMGR010000207.1 GCA_022424805.1 Verrucomicrobiales bacterium | reverse complement strand
CGGCTCTGCAGATGGCGGCGCTTCGAGGTGTTGATGTCCGAATTATGATCCCACAGGTGCCGGACAAGTGGCTTCCGTGGTTAGCGACCTTTTCCTATTTACAGGATATGGAGGCTGCCGGGGTTCGGATTTTCCGATTCCAGCCCGGGTTTCTGCATCAGAAAGTAGTGTTGGTAGATGACAATATGTCATCCGTGGGGACAGCGAACCTGGACAACCGTTCGCTGCGGTTAAATTTTGAAATTTCGGTAGTAGTGCTTTGTCAGGACTTCGCGCAGAAGTTGAAGGCAATGCTGGATCGCGACTTTGCGAGGTGCCAGGAAGTCTTTGGCGACGACTACACGAAGCGCCCGCTCTGGTTTCGACTTTTCGTCAGGCTGGCTAGATTGTTCAGTCCGGTTTTGTGATTTTTATGCGTGAACTTACTAGATACTTCGATTGGAATGCGACGACTCCCATGTTGGAGCCTGCGTTGAAGATGTGGACCGAGGCGACACATTCGCTCTGGCACAATCCTTCCAGCCTCTATGCCGAGGCGGGTTATGCGAAGCAGCGACTGGAAGACGCGCGTGAAGATCTGGCTGACGTGATTGGATTGGATGATCCGGAGCGTATCGTTTTCACTTCGGGGGCGACGGAGGCGAACAATGCTGTGATTCGCCATCTTTCGCAAAATGTTTCGGGGCGGTTTGCTATTTCCGCGACCGAGCACCCCTGTGTCGAAGCTTCGGCTGAGACTTATTTTGGAAAGGAACGGGTATTTTCGATTCCGGTGCACCCGGAAACGGGAGTGATCGATCTCGGGAGACTCCGCGATGAGCTGGAAACATCGACCGTGGGAGCCGTTTCGGTGATGGCGGCAAATAACGAAACGGGAACCTTGCAACCCTGGCAAGATGTGGCTGAGCTCTGTCGCGAATATGGAGTGCCTTTTCATTGCGATGCGGCACAATGGATCGGAAAGCTCCCAGCCGACGGACTGAGCCAATGTGACTGGTTCACAGCGAGTGGGCACAAGTTTGGAGGCGGAAGGGGTGTCGGTTTTTTACTGGTCCCCCAAGATGAAGAATTTCACGCCAGCGTCGGAGGACCGCAGGAGCATGGGCGGCGTGCCGGAACGGAAAATGTGGCGTCAGCAATTGCCATGGTTGAAGCACTGGAGACGGTGGAGGAATATGGCTTATCCAATGTCGCCGAATTGCGCGGTAAAGCTCGCGATGTCTTTGAAAATGCGGTTTGCAGTAAGCTCGATATCCGCACCATCGGTGGAAATGGGCCACGCCTTTGGAATACGTCGATGATTTTGCTTCCGCATACCAGGAACCTGAAGTGGCTTACGCGTCTGAGTCGGCGCAAATTTGCGGTTTCGACCGGATCCGCTTGCAGTGCAGGAAAGGGAAATCCATCGAAAGTCATGGAGGCTATGGGACTCGATCACGAGGAGATGGGCCGCGTGCTGCGACTCAGCGGTGGGTGGGAGACGACGGAGGAGGATTGGTTGACGTTGGCTGACGCTCTTTTCGAGATCGAAGAAGAATTGCGGAATCCCCAGTAGGGAAGGCGGTTTTCACCAAGATCAATACCGCGGCACGGACGGATCGACCTGTGTTGACCAGAGATCGATACCACCAGCGAGACTCCACACTTTCTCGATGTCACGTTCGCGAAGAAAAAGGGTCGCATTCATCGATCGCATGCCGTGGTGGCAATAGATAACGACCGGTCGTGATTCTTCGCCCAATTTCTCAGGTGCTTCGGCTGCGAAGCGGGAAAGGGGAATCAGTTCGGTCGATTGTTCACCTGGTGATTCGATTCGGCAAATGGCCCATTCGTCTTCTTCCCGGCAATCGATCAATCGCACGGAGGTGTTATTTTCTTCTGCGAAAATCGTCTGCAATTCCGCAGGAGTGATCTCGTATTCGTCCGCTGAAGGCAACATGGGAAGGGCGTGTTTTTGGAGAAAAATCAAATTGAACCAGCGCCTACCTCCCGCATAGTACGGGAGATTAAACCTACTGACCTCAATGCCGACCTACGATTACAAATGCCTGAAGTGCAATCACCAGTTTGAGGTGTTTCAGTCCATGAAAGACGATCGCCTCACCAACTGTCCTCTGGATGATTGTGATGGAGAAGTAAAACGACTTCTCGGCACCGGGGCTGGAATTATTTTCAAGGGGTCAGGTTTCTATGAGACAGACTACCGCAGCGACTCCTACAAGAAAGCCGCGAGTGCAGACAAGCCTTCGAGTGATTCCGGATCGTCAGGTGGAGACTCGAAAAAATCTTCTGATTCCAAACCTAAAGCGAGTGCCCCTTCGAGTTCGGGAGGGGACTAACACTGTAACTATTTTGACATGAAGCCTCACAAGAGAAAAAACACTCCGCCGCGCCGTGAACAGGGAGAGGAGCACCCAGAAGCCGAGGCGCCTCCTGCAGGAGAGCAAGCCGCTCCGCTCGAGCAGCAAAGTCAGGATGTGTATCAGGAAACGGAGCAATACCCGACAGAGGAACTTCTGTATGATCCCGGGCAGGCTCTCGTCGATCCCTCCATGCAACCGCCGGAGGCCGGACAGGTTTCTGCAGATCCGAATCCCGCCCCGCAAGATCCCGTTCAAGCCTATGTGGATCCGAATCAGTTGCAGCACGATCCGGCCCAGGCTTTTGTCGATCCGGGCTCGGCTTACGATCCGAATGCAGGGGTTCCTGGCCCACCACCTGTTGGTTCTGAGCCACCTGTTCCTCATCCTGGAACAGCGGAGCGGGTAACTCGCTCTCCACAAAGAAAGATGGCTACCAGTGGCCGTGGACCGAGAAGACGACCATCAACCAAACGTGCCGGTAGTCGATATCAGAAACCCAAGCCTAGCTATGGCGGTGGGATTTCGGTGATGGACGTGTTTCTTTTCCTCGTGGCCTGCGCCATGATCGTAGTCATCGTGATGGTGGTTCTGCCTAAAAACCTCTCTGGCTTGAAGGGCCATCCCGTCGATCCTTTGCTTGAGAAAAAGGATGTTCGAAATCTTCTCGCCGAAGGCCAGAAAATTATGGTCGAACGGAAACAGGCTCTCGAAATATCTGAGGCGGAAGTAAACAAGTATCTGAACGTACGCCTTCAAGGCGATCAAGAGGGTATCATGTCATCGCTTGTGAAATTTAAAGGTGCATACTTTGATTTTTCACCTGACCTCGCGGAGGTGATTATCGAGCGCGAGTTGCTCGGGATGCCGATCACGATGACTAGCCGAATTCGTCCGGAGAAATTTCAGCGTCAGGTCATTTATCGCAATGCAGGATGGTCGATTGGAAAAATCGATTTCACCTCCCGCAACATCAAGCCCATCATCGACATGTTTGTTCGCATGCGAATTGCCTGCAAAGAGGAATACGATGTCCTGCTTCAGATGAACGGGGTCCGTTTTGAGCAAGACAAGGTCATTCTTGACCCAGTTCTCTGAAATTCAGGATGAGGCGGCGCGACGAAGCATCAGAGACGGTACATCAGGGGAAGTTTCTCAGCTACGAACGGACTGAATCGGGCTGGGAATATGTGACCAGAACGAATGCCAAGGGGTGTATTGCGATCCTTGCCGAGACGGATGACAAGCGAGTTGTTCTCGTCGAGCAGTTTCGCCCACCAGTGGGTAAAAATGTGATCGAATTGCCGGCTGGACTGGCGGGTGATATACCGCTGCAGAAGGATGAACCGCTCTTGTCTGCCGCGAAACGGGAACTGAAGGAAGAGACCGGTTACGAGGCCAAAAACTGGAAAACACTGGGCGAGACTCCCTCATCAGCGGGCCTCACGGACGAGACGAATACGATTTTTTACGCGACTGGCCTCATTCGAATGACCGAAGGCGGGGGTGTCGGAGGGGAGAGTATCACGGTTCATTTCGTGAATAAATTCGATGTTCCCAAATGGTGCGAAGATCGTCGGCGTGAAGGTAAACTTGTCGACTTCAAGATCTTCGCGGCGATGTATCTCGCAAAAGGTGCCGAGCAGAGTACCCAGTCGAGGCTTTGGTATTGATTGTGGCTGATGAAGAGGCTGTTTCGCACTTTCAGAAATTCCAATGATTTGTAAAAGCGGCACGCGGAAATTCCGCCTGCACTTCCGCGAGAAGTTCCGCCCATTCCTCCCGACTGTATCGACGCGAAAGGTGCATCAGCATGACTTGTCCGACTTTGCTGTCGGCGGCGAGTCTGCCCACTGCGGTAGCAGTCATATGCCCATTCCGATCTGCGAGGGATTGATCTCGGCTGTGATACTGGCATTCCACGACAAGTTTGTCGGTGCCGGATAGCCACTCGACTGCTTCCTGCCATGCGTCGGTGTCCTTTTCGATGCAGAAGTCAGTGAGGTAGGCAATTGATTGACCTGCTGAACTCGTCAGAAGATCCTCACGGAGCTTTTTGAGGGAAAGGCTTTGGCCATCGACCTCGATCATCTGGCCCTCTTCGTAATCAGAAATAGTGATTTCTTGCAGCCATTTTCCGGGATTGAGCCCACTTCTCTTGAGTGCGTCAGGGCAGATTTTGATTCGGTCGGATTCCACGATGCGATATGCGAGAGACTGAATCGTATGATGTGGCAATGCCATGACTTCGATTCGAAATTCTGGGCGCGAGAACAGGGTTCTGCGCTCTAGACTCTTTTGCGGAAGTTCATGGGCCTCTGCAAAAGCTTCCCGCGTGCGAAAGCGGGATCCGTGAATTGCTTCGCCCCGCAGCTCACAAATGATCCATTCGCCTGGCTGGTTTTTGTGCAGATTCCAGGTAAAGGATCGAAAGCGATTCCCCATTACCTCGACCGAGTGCTCTGGTCCCCATACCTGCACCGGGCCGTCTGGTCGGTTGTAGTTGTGTCGGAAAAAGGTGTCGAACCCCGACACGTGATCCATGTGAAAGTGGGAAAAGCAAAGGTGCTCAATGCTCTGAATCTCTGACTGCTTCAGCGAATTGAGACAGCCTTCTCCACAATCGAACAGAATCCGGTGCAGCGACTGCCCGGTATCGACGGTCGCGAGCAGCGCGTTGTCTGCACCTGGGTTTCCCAGTAGTATCTCCCGAATGCTCATCAGTGAGAAGAAGCATCCGCGCTACCGGAAAATTCTCAAGAAGGAAGGATCAATGGAGGAAATGGCGATGGCCGGTAAAGACCATGGCTGCTCCGCGCTCGTCAGCAGCGGCGATAACTTCCTCGTCACGAATCGATCCGCCTGGCTGAATCGCTGCGGTTGCTCCTGATTCAAGAGCGTTCACGAGACCGTCAGGGAAGGGGAACATCGCGTCGCTCGCGACGACCGAACCTTTGAGGCTGAGTCCAGCTTGCTCTGCTTTCCATGTTGCGAGGCGGCAGGAGTCGACGCGCGACATCTGGCCGGCCCCGATTCCAAGAGTCCGATCACTGGAGGTGAAAACAATCGCGTTCGACTTCACGTGCTTCACGATTCGCCATCCAAAGCGCATTGCCTCGATTTCCTCGGCAGTCGGAGGGCGCTGTGTTTTTACTTTTTCCTCAATATTGCCGAGGCCGAGAGCTTTTTGATCGTGATCCATCACGAGTAATCCGCCGGGCGCTGATTGAATAATGGGATCCTTGAGCGTTTCACGGAACGCTTCGTGCATCTGGATAAGACGGAGGTTTTTCTTTTTCTGAAGCAGAGCGCGGGCGTCTGTTTCGAATTCCGGAGCAATGATGACGTCCGTGAAAATCTCTGAAATGACGCGGGCCAGCCCGATGCCGAGAGGACGGTTGCAGACGATCAC
>JAKMGR010000203.1 GCA_022424805.1 Verrucomicrobiales bacterium | reverse complement strand
GCTCGGCGGCAGTTATGGTCGGCTGAGATCTTTTTTTGATCAGGTCAGTGAAGTCGACATGGCAGACGTCTGCACTGAACTCTTCGGCGATGAGTTTTTCGATTCTCTCGATCTCCCGAGGGGATTTGACGGGATTGAAAGTTGGTGTGCAGATCCGAAAAATATTCAGAACTAGGTCGTCACTACGCGTGAAGAAATCAGCCGAGAGAATGTTCAGGTTTCGCGCCGCGAGGGCTCCTGCGACTTTGGCGAGAAGTTGGTGACGATTCCAGCCTACCACCTCGAGCAGGCTGTAGCCCTCGTCCGAGCGGGTTTCCCAATGCAGGATCGGGATGAGCGACTCGTTCGTTGTTCGATGGACGAGTTTGAAGAATTTGTGAAATAGCTTCACATGGCGAGCTATGCTGGTTGATCCGCGGTGGCGGAAGTAGCGTGCCGGCATCGAGGCAAAGTGTGCTTCGACTTCCTCTGCGTAGGACTCTGGTACCTTCGTGAGGACTTTTGCTTTGGCCTCTTCGAGTGGACGATTGAATTGCTTTTCAAAAGATTTCCGATCGCGGAGATAGGCATTTGTCGAATTGTAGAGTTGACTCATCAGCGAAGCCTTCCAGTCGGTCCAGGCTTCATCATTGGTACCATTGGAATCGACGTAGGTGAAAAGGTGCAGGGCTTTCAGCCATGTCGGATTTTTTACGGCGGCTGCAAAGTCGGCGATCGTTTCCGGATCGGAGATGTCCATCTTGGTCGCCGTTTTGAAGAAAGTAAGATGGTGATCGACGAGGAATATAATGAGGCGCAGGCGATCCCCGGTGTAGTTCAGACGTCGGCAGACCTGAGATGCAAGGATGGCACTGGCGTCTTCGTGATGGCGCACTTCTTCAGCGCGGCCTGTGTCGTGCATAATGAGTGCGATGTAGATCGCTACGGGGTCTTCGAATTCCTGGAAGATTTTTCGAAAGTGCTGCTTCTTGGGGTCTTCGTCATGGGTGAGGCTGTCGAGAATATCGATGCAGCGCAGGGTGTGCTCGTCAGCTGTGTAGCGGTGAAAAAATTCATGCTGCACGAGATCGGTCAGTTTTCCAAACTCAGGGATCCATCGCTCAAGGAATCCGTTCCGATGCATGCGCCGGAGGATGTGTGCGACCTGCCCGCGGTTCTGCAGAATCTCTTCAAAGGTTTCCCGGTTTGATTTGCTGCGTCGAAAATTGCCGTCGATGAGATGCCAATGCTCTTTGAAAAGTTGTCGGGACTCCGGGCTGGTGCGAAGATTTCTCCGTTGGGTGTGGAGAAAGAATCGCATGAGACGTTTGGGATCCTCGGTAAAGATATCGTCGTTTTCAGGATAGATGAGGCCGTCTTTGGTGTAAAAACCGTCGAAGGTCTGGCCGGTGCGCAACTGGCGTGCCAGAAAGTTGAAGATCGGAATCCGTGACGTGTCGTCACCGGCAACTTCGAGCCGAAAGCGCTGCATTAGCGAAGTGCTGTGATGAAACATTGCCTTGGTGTGGCGGTAGTAGTCGAGCATGAAGTTTTCACTCCGGCGGACCATATTTTTTCCCGGGTATTTGAGATTGTTTGCGACAATGCCTTGAAGGCGAAGGGTGAGAATATCTCCGGTGCGTCCCTTTTGCGAGTAGTGCAATTCATTGCGAACGCGCATCAGGAATTTCGAAGCTTCCATGATCTCGTCGTAGGCGATTTGCGAAAGTTGTCCTTCTTTGACCAGGGCTTTTAGGTCTCGGGATTTTCGGAGAACCCAGAGCACCCAGATTAAGTTGTGAAAGTCTCGTAGGCCTCCGCACCCTTCCTTTACGTTGGGCTCCTGGAGGTGAATCGTGTTGCCGTATTTTTTGTGACGGGAGCGGATGTCTTTGCTTCGTTCAGCGAGGTAGCTTTTTTCGTGGCCACGAATGCAGGTGTCAAAAAACGCTTCCTCGAACTCATCAAAAAGTTCTTTGTCGCCGAAGATGAATCTCGCGTCGAGCAGTGTGGTTTTTGTCTGATGATCTTTGTTAGCAAATTTACAGGCTTCTTTGATTGATCTGACGGGGTAGCTCACGTCGAGACCGAGGTCGAAAAGGAGAGTGGAAAAATGATTTACCGTATCGGTAACGCACTCGGGCAAACTGTGGCTCGATCCGGGAACGAGGAACTGCAAGTCGATGTCGCTACCCGGATTGAGAACACCACGGCCGTAGCCGCCGCTGGCGACGAGGGTAAGGGGATGTTCCTGCCCGGTTTTTTCTATCGCGCAAGTCTCGGCGAGAAAGTGTTGAAATACGTCTTCGAGCAGCACATCCATCCGAGCTGAACGGGTCCGCGCGACGGTGAGCCCGCCTCCTTCGGCACGATGCTCGCTTTTTACGATGGCGAGGCCGTCTTTCAGATACTGCTTATAGATTTTGTGAGGCGGGGCGTTCTCGTTGGCCGCTTTGACATCAGCGAGAGTTTTTCGCGCCAGCTCGATTTTTTCCGGAGAAGACATTGCAGTGGAGGGTTTGTGTTTCGGAGGGGTGGGGAAACGGGTTGCGTAGTTGCCCCTTCACAGGTAGTTCAACTCCATGAAGGTAGCAAAAACAGAGAACTGGATTTTTCATTCAGCGAGAGTAGCGCTTGCCTTCACCGCGCTGGTTTCATGCCAAGCAGAAGAGAAAGCAACGAAGAAGACATTCCCTGTAGTGAAAGTGCCACCTTCTACGATTGCTCTCGGGTCGTGTGCCCACCAGAGAAAAAGCCAACCGATTTGGGATTCTATTCTCGAGAAATCACCGGAACTGTTTCTTTTTCTGGGAGATAACGTCTACGCCGATACTGAGGATATGGACGAAATGCGCGCTGCCTACGCGATGTTGGCGGAGCACGAAGGTTATCAGAGAATGAAAGAGACCTGCCCGATTCTCGCAATCTGGGATGATCATGACTATGGCGTCAACGATGGCGGCGCGGAGTATCCGATGCGCGAAGGTGCCGAGAAAGTTTTTAACGAGTTTTTTGAAACGCCGGAAAATTCTCCGGCTCGCAAGCGCCCCGGGATTTACGATGTTCGGTATTTCGAAGAGGGAGGGAAGCGCCTTCAGGTTCTGCTTTTGGACACCCGTTACTTTCGCGGGCCAATGGTCCTTCTTCCCAAAAGAGGCCGGAACGGTCCCTATGACCGGAATCTGGATCCCGAAGTGACTGTTCTTGGAGGGGCCCAGTGGAAGTGGCTGGAGGAAGAATTACAAAAGCCGGCTGACATCCGCATTATTGCGACGAGTATCCAGTTTCTCCCGGTCGATCACAATTGGGAGCTGTGGCAAAATTTCCCACATGAGCGCCAACGCATGCTCGACTTGCTTCGCGAAACGAAAACAGGTCCCGTAATTTTCGTGAGCGGTGATCGTCATATGGGGGAGTTAATGGAACTTCCGGCTGGCGACAAGCAAAGCCCCGGCTCTCCCATCTACGAAATGACGACGAGCGGACTCACCAATGCTGGGGGCGGACAGAAGGGCGAGCCGAATCGTTACCGCGTCAGCCCGACCAATTTCCAAAGTCGAAACTTTGGCCTGCTGCAAATCGACTGGGCGACCCAAGTGGTCACGATGCAACTGTGCGACATCGACGGCAAAGTGGTCGACGAGTACAAGGCCGATTTATCGCAGTAGATTCGCTCTACCGAAGTGGCTTGATAGGGCGCTTCTTTGGTCCGATTGGAACCTGTGGAGGCGGAATGCTCGAGCGGTCGATTCCGACGGCGGAGCTCGGAACGGGAGCAGAAAGAGGCTGCGTCGAGCGCGACGCGGGTGCGACAGGCTTTTGCTGAACCGGCGCTGGTGCTCGCGTTCGTTTCGGAGCGGGT
>JAKMGR010000187.1 GCA_022424805.1 Verrucomicrobiales bacterium | reverse complement strand
TTACGAAGCTGTGTATGAGATCGCGGGGAAAAAGCCGGGGGGAGAAGAACCTTTCATCAGCGATGGTTCGGACCGCTCTCTGGAGCAGATTCTTGCTGACCTGGCCGAGTCGATTCGAAGCGAAGGAGCAATTGTTGAAGCGGTCTCGGAGATCGTTGACTCTCTCATGAAGGTCGAGTTAGTTGCATAACCCGAACCACATCCCGTTCGGAGCGCCGAGACGATGAATATCAGCGACGGACTCCTCGATAATTTCCGCATTTTTCCCGACAAAGTCGCGCTGACTTTTGAGGGGACCGAAACAACATATTCCGAGCTGGAGGCTCTTTCCGCCCACGCTGCGTCAATTCTTTCAGAGCACAGGGTAAAACCAGGAGATCGAGTCGCTCTCGTCGTTGGGAACGTGCCAGCTTTCCCCGTATGGTACTATGCAGCACTGCGTCTCGGAGCAATCGCCGTCTCCGTAAACACCCGACTCACGGGCGAGGAGGCTGCCTTCATTCTCAATGATTGCGAAGCCTCTGTTGTTATCGTCCCAGACGGAACGGATGATGAATTCACGAATGACTTCCCGGAAATCCCAATCCTGACTGTTTCCGACGACGGAAAAAGTTCCGACGGGAACCCGCTCGATTCAGGTGATCGCATTGATCTGGGTGCCTGCCATCCAACAGAACCGAACGATCCGGGAACGATTCTCTACACTTCAGGAACCACTGGATTTCCCAAGGGCGCTACCCTTTCGCACCAGAACGTTCGGTCGACAGTCCATTCCTTCAATCATCTCTGCAAGATGACTCCAGAGGATCAGCTGCTTCTCATGGTGCCGCTTTTCCACTGCTACGGGCAGAACACGGTGCTCAACAGTGGTCTCAATGTCGGGGCGACGATCATCATGCAGCGTGTCTTCGATTTGAAAGAAAGCCTGCGTTTGATCCGCGATCATCGAGTGACGAGACTTTTTGGCGTGCCGACGACTTTCCAACTGATGCTCGAAGCCTGCGGTCCCGAGGATATTGACTCGGTCGAATATTTCTTCTGCGCTGCAGCGACTTTGCCTCCGCAGCTCGGCCTCGCCTGGGAGGAGAAATTTCAGAAACCCATCTTCGAAGGATACGGCCTTACGGAAACGGCTCCGTTTGCCTCCTACAATCATCCGCTGCGACACGTCCCAGGATCCATTGGCGTCCCGGTCGATCTCGTTGAAATGAAGGTGGTCAATTCTGAAACCGGTGAAACATGCGGACCAAATGAACCGGGTGAAATTGCCGTTCGGGGTCCCAATGTCATGCTCGGCTATTGGAACCGCCCTGAGGAAACAGCAGAAGCCGTTCGCGACGGTTGGTTCTACTCGGGAGATGTCGGACGAAAGGACGAAAACGGGTACTATTTCATCGTCGATCGCATCAAAGACATGATCGCCGTCGGCGCACTCAAGGTATTTCCCTCGGAAGTGGAGCGAGTTTTGCTCGATGAAGTAAGCGTATCGGAATGCGCTGTCGTCGGCTTACCCGATGACACCCTTGGCGAAGAAGTCGTTGCCT
The DNA here is from genome assembly GCA_022424805.1 of Verrucomicrobiales bacterium. Classification (GTDB taxonomy): domain Bacteria; phylum Verrucomicrobiota; class Verrucomicrobiia; order Verrucomicrobiales; family DEV007; genus Arctic95D-9. Next base: position 2,110 of record JAKMGR010000187.1, on the reverse strand, counting down.
TCATTGTCCCGACCGCAGGAACCGAAGGCGATGAGGAAGTGATACGTAGCTACAGCCTCGAACATCTCGCCCCCTACAAAGCGCCGACCAAAGTAATTTTTCTCGATGAGCTTCCCCGAAACCCAGCCGGAAAAGTTTTGAAGAAAGAACTCCGGGCGCAGTATGGTGGCGAAGCAGAAGAAGCGCCCGGGAAAGCGGAGAAGGCTCCGAGTGAAATCCTGACCAAGCTGCAAAATGCTCATGCATCGACTCGTGAGCGGATCCTCATGGATTTCCTCCAGAAGGAAATTCGCACGCTCACTGCCAGTGAATCTACTCCTTCTGTGGAGACTGCCCTTCTCGAAACCGGGATGGATTCTCTGATGATGGTGACTCTTGCAAAAAACCTGCAAACTCAACTTGGATCCCATCTCGACCTACCCGCAACGCTCGTGTTTGATTATCCGAGAATTTGCGATTTGTCAGGATATCTTCTCGCTGAACTGGATCTCGACAACAAACTTGAGCAGGCCCCCTCTGAAACAGGAGCTTCGATCGAGGAAATGAGCGAAGAGGAGGCCGAGGAAGCCCTCCGAAAAGAGCTAGAGGGCTGCATCATTGAGTCTCTGAAAGCGTCCACTGCGTAACTGATTTTCCATGTCTTCTCCCGCTAAAGAGGCACTCGCCAAAATTCGTGAACTGAAGCAAAAGCTCGCGGAAGCCGAAAGCGGCTCCAACGAACCCATTGCGATTGTCTCGACCGCTTGTCGTTTTCCCAAACGATCAAACAGTCCGGAAGCGTTCTGGGAAAGTCTAATCGAAGAAGAAGACGTCACTTCCGAGTTGCCGGAAGACCGTTGGGATCTCGACGCCTACTACAACGAGGACGCAGATGAACCGGGGAAAATGTATGCCCGGCGAGGAACCTTCCTCGAAGACATCGACGAGATGGATGCCGACTTTTTCGGTATCTCTCCGCGCGAAGCAACCTGGGTCGATCCCCAACAGCGAATCTTTCTGGAAGTCGGCTGGGAAGCTCTCGAGCGAGCCGGATGGACCACGGAAGAAACCGGAAAGAACACCGGCGTTTTCGTTGGCTGGATGCATAACGATTACCAGAACGAAGCCAGCGAATCACTGCTCGATCTGAACCCTTACATCGCAACCGGATCTGCTGGCAGCTTCCTCTGCGGACGCCTTTCCTACTATCTTGGCGTGCAGGGCCCGAGTCTCGCGGTTGATACGGCATGTTCCTCCTCGCTCGTCGCACTTCACCTCGCCTGTCAAAGTCTTCGGAATCGGGAATGCGATCGCGCACTGGCAGGCGGCGTCAATGTAATGGTCTCTCCCAAGACGACCATCATGACCTGCAAGCTCCACGCGCTTTCCCCGAGTGGGCATTCCCGAGCATTCGATGCTTCAGCTGACGGTTACCTGCGAGGCGAAGGCTGCGGTGTCGTTGCTCTTCGTCGCCTCTCCGATGCCCAACGCGATGGAGATGAAGTCCTCGCCGTGATCCGTGGATCAGCGATCACACACAACGGATACAGTAGCGGCCTGACGGCACCGAACCCCGAATCGCAGCAGCGGGTCATCCGTGAAGCCCTGAAGCGAGCCGACCTTTCTCCGACTGACATCAGCTACCTGGAAGCTCACGGAACGGGCACGGAGCTCGGTGATCCGATCGAGCTGAACGCAGCAGCATCCGTTCTCGGCGAGGGCCGTGATAAATCAGACCCGCTTCTTGTTGGCTCTGTGAAAACCAACCTGGGGCACCTCGAAGCCGCCGCCGGAATCGCCGGAATCATCAAGACCGTGCTGGCAATTCAGAACGACAAGATCCCTGCACACCTTCATTTCGAAACGCCAAACCCTCATATTGCCTGGGATCGAATCCCTGTCGAAGTCGTAACTGAAGCGACTGAGTGGCCGGAGGATAAACCGCGCATTGCCGGCGTCAGCGCCTTCGGAATGAGCGGGACGAACGCGCACATCGTGATCGAATCTCCACCAGAGAAAACGTTTGTTCCAGAAAATGCCGACGAAAAATATGAAGGCCCGCTGCTTTTAACGTTAAGCGGAAAAAATGAAGGTGCCGTGCAGCAGCTTGCGGCGCGCTACCGGGAGATCC
>JAKMGR010000175.1 GCA_022424805.1 Verrucomicrobiales bacterium | reverse complement strand
CGGGCCAACCGGGCACAACGTTCAGGTCAGCTTTGTCGGCGGCAAACCAATCGTGCTGCGGGAAAACCTGGAATTTCCCGACTTTCGGAAAACTGGTGCCGGGAAAGGCGGAAAAGTAATTTACCCGAAAGCACGTTTCCATCCCGGCAACACCCGCGCCCGCATGTGGCGCTATGTCGATTGGGAAGGCGACGGTGATCAGGACCTCGTCGTCGGCATCGGCGACTGGAGCGACTACGTCTGGGATCAGGCATACGACTCGGAAGGGCGCTGGATGAATGGTCCGCTTCACGGCTGGGTCTACCTGATCGAAAACGAGAACGGGAGATATTCAGACAAGCCCGCCAAAGTACTCGCAGGCGGTTCGCCTGTCGATGTCTATGGCTGGCCGAGCCCGAACTTCGCCGACTTTGATGGAGACGGTGATCTCGACCTTCTCTGCGGGGAGTTTCTCGACGGCTTCACCTACTTCAAAAACATCGGAACACGTGAAAAGCCGGAATACGCGACCGGATTCAAGCTCAAGGGCGATGACGGGAACGCTCTCGTAATGCAGCTTCAGATGATTACCCCGACCGCAATCGACTGGGATCAGGACGGCGATCAGGATCTCATCGTCGGAGACGAAGACGGACGCGTTGCCTTTATCGAACACACCGGTAAAACACGTAGCGGCATCCCTGTTTTCAAACAGCCCGTCTACTTCCAGCAGGAAGCCGATACCCTGAAATTCGGTGCTCTCGCAACGCCATATGCTCACGATTGGGATAACGACGGCGACGAAGATCTGGTCGTCGGAAACACGGCAGGAAACATCGCCATCTTCACCAACCTCGACGGGAAGGGCAGCAAGTGGAGCGCGCCTGAACTCATTGAAGCCGATGGCAAAGAGTTTCGCGTGCTCGCCGGACCAAATGGATCCATTCAGGGACCTGCCGAAGCGAAATGGGGATACACCACACTATCCGTTGCCGATTGGGACGGCGACGGCAGAGATGACATCCTTTACAACTCGATCTGGCCCCGCATCCAACTTCTTCGAAACACCCAAACAGGCCTCGTCGAACAACCCCTTTCCTTCTGGACAAAGGAAGCTCCGCCAAAATGGTATTGGTGGCAGACCAAAGCAGAAAACCTGCAGACCCAATGGCGCACCACCCCGCTCGCAACTGACTTCGACGGCGATGGAAAACTCGACCTCGTCATTCTTGATCAGGAGGGCTACCTCACCTGCCAGAGCCGGGCCACGAAAGACACCCGCATCTTCGTCGACGAAGACAACAATCCCATCCAACTCAACAATCGCAGCGCCGGCCGGAGCGGGCGCTACAAACTCGACGTCGTGGACTGGGACGGTGACGGCCGCCTCGATGTTCTCGTAAATTCCGAGAATGCTATCTGGTATCGCAACTGCGAAGATCGCGACGGAAAAGTGGTCTTGAAAAAAGTCGGTAATCTCGCGAAGAGAAACGTCGCCGGACACACCTCCAGCCCGACGGCATGCGACTTCGACAAGGATGGCAAACCTGACCTCGTCGTCGGTGCCGAGAACGGACGCATCTACTTCATCAAGCACGACGACTGCATTTCCTACTCCGGCGATCAGATCAATGCCCGGAAAGCGAAGGGAGCGGAAAAGCCACGCTTCCCCGGATTGGTGAAGGAGGAATTCATCTACGAGAAAGCGTCCTTTCCCCAGTGCCATGCTTCCACGATCTGCGAAACCCCACGAGGTCTCGTCTCCGCCTGGTTTGGTGGAACCAAGGAAAAGAATCCCGATGTTGGAATCTGGACAAGCTACAACGATGGCAGCGGATGGAGCAGCCCGAAAGAAGTCGCCAACGGCATTCAACACGAAGGCAAACGTCACCCCTGCTGGAACCCCGTTCTCTTTCAGCCCCCCGGAGATTTAACGACTATGCTGTTTTTTAAAGTCGGCCCGAACCCAGGCGCCTGGTGGGGAGAAATGGTCCACAGCTACGATTTCGGCCGGTCCTTCCGTGATCGCCGTCGCCTTCCCGAAGGCATAGATGGACCAGTTCGGGGAAAACCGTATCTCCTCGCAGACGGCACGCTGTTATGCCCTTCCTCAACCGAGCACGATCATGACTGGCGTTTTCACTACGAGCGACTGCTCGATCTCGAACATCCCGAACTCGGAAAATCCTGGCATCGATCCGAACCCGAGACTCAACCCTATCAAGTCATCCAGCCAACCCTGTTACGCCTCGGACCTAACAGGTTACAATCCATGTTCCGCTCGAAAAACGAGCGTATCATCCAGGCCTTCTCTGATGACAA
>JAKMGR010000164.1 GCA_022424805.1 Verrucomicrobiales bacterium | reverse complement strand
CCTCGGGATCCATCGTTACGATGCCGCATTCCAAATCAAAGTCGGAGCCTGGACAGCAAACAAGCCGCGCTATGCCTACGGCAATGTTCTGACGTGGAAACACCTCTCCGAAAACAATCGTTTCCGCGAACTTCCCAACGGACTTCGCATGCTTTCGGATAACAAGGGAACTACATGGCACAGCGGGGCCTACGGCGCAGAAACATCGGAGCACGTTCTAGGCGCCTGGCAAATCTACCAACACACCGGCGATATCACATTTCTCAAAAGCTGCTACGAAGACCATTTCGCAAAACTGTTTTGGGACAGCCCCTCCGACTTTGCGATGAACCAATTCGAAGTCGTGGAGACACTCGAAAATATGGCACGGCTTACCGGCAACGATTCCGACATCGCACACTGGCAGCAGCTCGTCCGCCGCAACCCGGAACACATTCAGCTCATGTTCGATCAACGATGGGAGAAAAACGGAGTTCCGAATTTCTTTCTCGCACCAGACAATCGCATGCTCATGACCACTGGCTTCTGGCCGATGCGCTCCCAACACTTCCCCCGGAAATACGCCGAGCGCATGGTCGAGGCCTGGGCGTTGAACCGCGAGACGGGATTCTACGGAGATTTTTTTCCTCTCGCGATGGCGAAGGAATCGATGAGGACTTTCGCTACCGACGTCGATCATTCCTTCGGCTACACCCCGGACACCGCCTATTTCACCCTCGATGGAATCTTTTGTCAGGGCTTGGCGGAAACCGCTTCGGATCTCACCCTGAATCATCTTGCCAACTACAACTGGAGTGATGAGTGGAACATCCCTGTCGCCCCCGAGGCTTACGAGCGCGACCTCACGCTTTTCGGCGATCAGTATTCCAATTTCAACGCCGGAAAAATCCTTCTCTATCTCGAAGGACTCGGCGGACTCGAATATTCGGTCCCTGACAAACAACTCAAGATCCGCCCCGCCCTGCCCAAAGCGTGGGACTGGATGGAAATCCGGCTCCCTATCGCTGGCGAGTGGACAAAAATTCGCTACGGCGAGAACGATGTCGAAGTCACCGGAAGTCCTCATCCTTTCGAAATTCGGTAGCAACCCTGCCTGCCCACTGAAGCCTTGGCGAAAGAAGGTTGAGTGACGCACCCAACCCTGTTATGTCCACGACACAACCATGTTTGATTTCATGAGATCGCTTTTCGTAATTTTTATCACCCTCTTTGGAGCAATCACACAAGCCACCGAAAGACCCAACATCATCCTCTTGATGGGTGACGATCACGGTTGGGAAGAAGTTGGCTACAACGAGCACCCTTACGTAAAGACACCCTATCTCGATGAGATGGCAGCGGCAGGACTTCGTCTGGATAATTTCTATGCGCAGCCGAGTTGCTCTCCCACAAGAGGCAGCGTCCTCACTGGCCGTCACCCGAATCGCTATGGAATCTTTCGTCCCGGCTATTCGATTCGACCGGAGGAGATCACTGTTGCGCACCTTCTCCGGGACGCTGGCTATGCGACATCTCATTTTGGAAAATGGCATGTCGGGCCGGTGAAAAAATCCTCGCCTACCAATCCCGGAGCGATGGGATTTCAGGAGTGGTTTTCCCACGACAATTTTTTCGAACTTGATCCAGTCCTTTCCCGCAACGGTGGGCTACCGAAGAAGTTCTACGGAGAAAGCTCGGAGATCCTAATTGATGAGGCAATCAACTACATTGAGGAACGGAAAGAGGACCAAAAGCCCTTCTTTACGATCATTTGGTTTGGTTCCCCACATGAGCCCTACAGCGGAATCGAAACCGACCTCGCACTGTATCACGATTTGCCGGATAAATATGCGAAGACCGAAGTCAACCTGACATCAAACGAGACCGGCCTCCGGGTCAAACGTCCACTGCGAGACGTCCTCATCGAGCGCTATGCAGAGATCACGGCGATGGACCGTTCCATCGGCAAACTGCGGAACGCTCTGCTTACACTCAGGCTGAAAGAAAACACTCTGCTCTGGTACTGCGGCGACAATGGCACTCCCCCCAGTGGACTCCGGGAGTCGCGCTTTCGGGGGCTCAAAGGAAAGGTGTATGAGAACGGCATTCGAGTGCCCGGTGTCATCGAATGGCCAGCTGGCATCCCCTCACCTCGTGTTTCATCCGTGAGCGCCCACACCTCCGACATTCTCCCCACCCTCTGTGCTCTTTCTGACACCGAGGTTCCCGAAGTGCCTCTCGACGGAATTGATCTGGTTCCTCTTTTGCAGGGAAAAATGAAGCAGCGCCCCGAGCCTATCGAGATCTGGAATTTCCCGGTAAATGCGAGCACAGGAA
>JAKMGR010000160.1 GCA_022424805.1 Verrucomicrobiales bacterium | reverse complement strand
CTGTTCAAAATATAGATTATTGAATTGGAAAACTTACGCATTTTTCGCTCCATCTTGCGCCCTCCGCAAAGATAAATAAACTGATCGTCGTAGCACATCCCCTTGCAAAAAACTTCATCTGCATCGTGCTCAAATACGAGTTCCCCTTTGCACCCCCTCAAACCCGGCAGGACCGGCGCCCCGATAAAAACCCTTGAAAAAGTAAATTCCTATCAATAGTTCATTGACCATCGCGATGTTCACGGAGCGAAAGATGTTCTCGGTGAGTTTTGCGGCTTCGGCCACGCGGCAGTTTGCCACGGGCACGATCGAGTCGATTGCCTTTCCATAGACCTCCACTGCCCGATCCCGGCAAGCCTCAGTCAATCCTCCGACGAGCTTGGGAATAGCCTCAACCGAGGTGGCATTTCCGGGATCTTCCCGCTCAGGGGAGTAGGCGAGATGAAAGTCCTCCCCGGCAATGAGGTCCGAACACTTTTCTATGGCCTCTCGCAGTTCGCCGTCCGTTGTCCCCGGATAGGTGGTCGATTCGAGAGTCACCAGCGTTCCTTTCGAAAGATGGTGAGCGATCTCCTCCGCCGTGGCGATCACGTAGGAAAGGTCGGGCTCACGATGCTTCGAGAGCGGAGTCGGAACACAGATAAGAACGGCGTCCACCGCGTCGATCGCTGAAAAATCCGTTGTGGGCTCGAAGCGGCCGGACGCGGTCATTTCGACGATTTCGGAGGCCGGAATGTGCTTGATATACGTCTTCCCCGCTTTCAACGCATCCACCTTCGACTGATCGACATCCAGCCCGATCACGTGAACTCCGCCGCTTACGAACTGACGGGCCAGAGGCAACCCGACATAACCCAATCCTGCGATTGCAACCTTCATTTCTCGCTGTCTCTTGTCTGGCCTTTTGGAGTTATCGGTCTACGCCCGAATTGCGTGGGCCACGATCTCCTGGTCCTCGGCAGACAGGTAGGGGCTCATCGGCAACGACAGACATTGATTTGCGACCTGTTCCGTGACCGGGAAATCCCCTTTTTCGTGTCCGAGATCGGAAAACACCGGCTGAAAATGGAGCGGCACGGCGTAGTAGGGAACGCTGGGAACATCCGCATCCTTCAGCTTGGCCTGCACATCGTCCCGATTCTCACACAGAATGGTATACTGGGCATAGACGCTCGTATTTCCCGGGGCAACATGGGGGCACTGAATCCCCTCAATCCCTTCGAGAAGCGAATCGTAACGTTCTCCCACCTGCTGGCGAAGCTTCACTTCCTCCGGAAACAGATCCAATTTCGGGAGTAACACCGCCGCCTGAAGAGTATCGAGGCGGCCATTGAGACCGAGGATAGGATGATGATGCTTCTTTTCCTGACCGTGAACGCGAATCTGGCGCATCGCATTCGCCAGTTCATCGTCATCTGTGAACACCGCGCCGCCATCTCCGTAGCCCCCGAGCGGCTTGGAAGGGAAGAACGAAGTGCTGCCAATCGTGGAAAGATTACACGAAAGCTCACCGTGATGGGTCGCACCAAAACTTTGCGCCGCATCTTCGATCACTGGAAGATTGCCGTTTCGTGCTGCAATCTCATTGATCGCGGTCATGTCGGCAGTCTGACCATAAATTCCAACGGGCATAATCGCCTTCGTCTTGTCAGTAATCGCCGCTTCCAGAAGCGCAGGATCCATGTTCCACGTGTCGGACTGGACGTCGATGAAGACCGGCTTCGCTCCGAGAACTCCGATCACCTCGGCGGTAGAAATCCAAGTGTAGGGAACGGTGATCACCTCGTCGCCATGACCAACTCCGAGGGCCATCAGGGCGATCATGAGCGAATCTGTTCCCGATGAAACTCCAATCGCATGCTTTACACCGAGGTATTCACAGAGCCTATTCTCCAGTTCCTGAAGTTCGGGACCCATGACGTAGCGCCCGTGATCCATTACCGCCGAGATGTTTTTCTCCAACTGCTCGCGGATGCGGGACTGCTGCGTTTTCAGATCGATAAATTCCATCGTTTTTCGTTTCTGCTTTTACTCTTTAAAATCGTCGTAGCTCTTCTTTCCGACGGAGAGAGACTCGGGCAGAGGCTCGTCCTCACCCAGATCGAGGCAGGAAATCGTGTCCCCATCCCGGCGATACCGAAAACGTGACTCGGGACACTCAGCTTCCTCTGAGTCGGAGAAATCCAGCAGATGCCCGTGACGGCTCATCCATCCCTTGAGCAGGCCCGGCACTCCCATAACAAAACCATAATCAGGTATGTCTTTCGCGACAACCGCTCCTGCCGCGACGAACGCATACCGCCCGATCTCGATGCCGCACACAATCGTCGCATTGGCGCCGATGGTGGCTCCCCGGCGAATGCGAGTGGTTTCATAGAGCCCTCTCCGCACTACCTGAGAACGAGGATTCGTCACGTTGGTGAGAACACAGGAT
>JAKMGR010000113.1 GCA_022424805.1 Verrucomicrobiales bacterium | reverse complement strand
GATTCCGACTTTTACTGATCAAATTTCTATCCTGCCAAATCTATACCACAGCGCTTTTTCTTTTCGTCGGAGTTACAGCACTTGCCGTTGGCTGTCTCGATCGGGGATGGGGGGGCGGCATGTTGGTATGGACCCCGGAGCTTCCCAAGGTGAGTTTATTTGGCTGGTGGGAAGGCATGGGGCGTTATTTCCTCTCAATAGCCGCCTTTTCCCTCGTCTATATTCCTGTGACCGGATTGGCTTTCTTGTTTGGTTGTTTTCGCATCAAACCAGCCGCGGCAACGATTGTTACCGTTGCTGTTGTAGTTGCAGACCGGGTTCTCTCTGCAATTCCACTTCCAGCCTTTGACCCATACAGGGAATACTTTATTACTTCCCGAATGAACTCGTGGCTTTTTCTCCTCTACCAGGACATCCCATGGGCGCGTTTTCTGGAACAATCCGCTTGGCTTCTGGGGATCGGATTGTCCTGTTTTGTCTTGGGATGGCTCGTTTTTGAGCGTCGAGATATCAAGTCGTGAGGTGCCGCTGACCAACCGGATTTCTGCGTAGCTTAAGCCTGCATCCAAATCTGCAGGGAGCACTTGACCAACTTAACCCCTTTCCATCTCGAACGAACGCGGTGTCTCGCGTCTGGTTTGGCGGTATTGATCGCGAGTTCCCATGATTTCACGTCGATATCGGGAAAGTGGAACCTGGTTTTTTCGGGACGAGCATTGAAGAAAAACAGGAGCGCTCGTTCTTCGCCTGCTCCGTATATCAACATGCCGAAGGAGCTGGAGTCCCCGTTGTTCCAGTCATCGCTCTCCTTGATCTCTCCATCGGGACGGAGCCAGCAGACGTCAGGAATGCCCGTGTCAGGGTCAGTTTCGCCGGTGAAGAATCGGTTCCTCCTCAGAGAGGGGGTGGAACGGCGCAGGTCGAGAACGCGCTTGAAGAATTCCCTCATCTCATGGGCTTCGGGCGAGTCGTCCCAAGAGATCCAACTCAATTCATTGTCCTGGCAGTAGGTGTTGTTGTTGCCAAGCTGGGTGCGCAGTCGTTCATCACCGGCGGTAAGAAATGGAGTGCCTTGTGAGCAAAGTAGCGTTGTCAGAAAGTTCCGGATTTGGCGATGCCTCAGCTCAAGGATACCGGGGTCGTCGGTGGGGCCTTCGACTCCGTAATTGTAGGAAATGTTGTGATTGTCGCCGTCGCGATTTTCTTCTCCGTTAGCGAGATTGTGTTTCGCGTTGTAGCTGACGAGATCATGGAGGGTGAAACCGTCGTGCGAAGTAATCAGGTTCACGCTCGATTCGGGACCGCGGCGGTTGTGGGAAAAGAGGCCCTCGCTACCGGTGAGTCGGCTCGCAAAGTCACCGTCGACATCGGGATCGCCTCGCCAGAATTGACGGACGTCGTCGCGGAACTTCCCGTTCAACTCGTGCCAGTTCATCGGGAAGTTGCCGAGTTGGTAACCGTTGTGTCCGAGGTCCCAGGGTTCGGCAATCATTTTCACTTTTTCGAGAACAGGATCCTGAAAAACGGCCTGAAAGAAGGGCGCCCAGCGACTGAATTTTTCGGGGCAACGCCCCATCTCCACGGCAAGGTCAAAGCGAAATCCATCGACGCGCATTTCCGTGACCCAGTAGCGCAGGCTCTTCATCACGAGTTTCAGCGCATGCGGGTGGGTAAGGTCGACGGAGTTTCCACAGCCGGTCGTGTCGCGGTATTCGCCGGGGAAAAGGTTTTCCGTGTGGTAGTAGCGCAGGTTGTCGAACCCGCGAAAAATCGTTGTTGGTCCTGTCAGTCCGCCTTCGCAGGTGTGGTTGTAGACGACGTCGAGAATCACTTCCATTCCGGCGCGATGAAATGTTTTCACCATGTCCCGAAACTCGGTGATCGGATCGTCTCCCGCAGCATAGCGAGCTTCGGGAGCAAAGAACCCGATCGTGTTGTATCCCCAGTAATTGACGAGGCCTTTGTCGAGCAGGAATCCATCGTCGAGGTGTTGATGAACAGGAAGCAGTTGGACGGTGGTGATTCCGAGATCGCGAAGGTATTCGATGGTCGATTCGTGAGCTAGCCCAGCGTAGGTGCCGCGAAGTTCTTCCGGCACTTCGGGTTTGAGCTTAGTGAACCCTTTCACGTGCATTTCGCAAAAGACGGAGTCTCTCATTGCCAAGCGTGGCGGCTCGTCGCCTTCCCAGTCGTAGTGATCCGGAAATGGAACAGCAGCGCGTGGGGCGTGTGATCCGCTGTCGGCTTTGATAAGGCTCTTGTCTTCCCGAAGTGAGCACATTGATGAAACGAATCGGGAGGGATTCGGGATGTGCTTGGCAAACGGGTCGAGAAGCAGTTTTTCCGGGCGGAAAAAATGGCCTTCGACCGGTTCCCACGGGCCATTAACCCGGTAGCCGTACGTCGATCCTGCGGGGATGCCATCGACCCGGATCGACCAGTTGTCGCGTTCTCCTCGCACAAGCGGGATTTGATCAGTTTCCCGCAAAGGCAGCTCCCCATCTGTGAACAGGCAGAGGGTAACAGTCTCGGCAATTTCTGAAACCACGTTGAAATTCACCGAACCTGCTTCGAGCGGTGTCGCGCCGAGCGGGTGAGGTGAACCAGGATGGATGCTGAGTCCTGTTGTATGGATTTTGCTCAGTTTAGGTGGGATTTCTGTCTCGTAAAACGGGGGCGAAGGTGCGGCAAGATATCCGGTTTAGGAATCTTCGCCAGAGGGAAGTATAGGGAGAGTGCAGGGGAAAGATGGAAGATTACAGTTTTGTCATATTAGCGTCCGATGATCCGTCATTTTTCTGGCTGATGATGGTAGCGTTATGAGGTTTCTTTCCTGTCTTTCCTGTCTTTCCTGTCTGCCTCGCTACGAGCGAGAGTCCTTTCTATGCTTTGTGTTTTCCGTTTTTTACCGGTTTGGTTGAGCGAAATGTGGGGCCTAAGCTTGCGGTTGTCGTGGTCCCGCTTTTTTCCTGAGTTATGAATGCATTTCCCCCAGTCGAAGATTGTATTTCTGCCGGTTCCCTATACGATTCAAGTGATTTAGCCCCAATGAGGAGTGCTTGTAGTTGAAGATCAGGAGCGGATCCTTTCGTTCGTTGAAAAAGGGCCCAAAGCCCAAGGCTTCGTCGTCGATACGACTCGGGATGGGGATGAGGGCTATAGTCTTGCCACGACGGAGCCGTATGACGCTCTCGTGCTCACGCAGTGGTCACTTGGAAGTCATCTCTGCGTAATCAGATCGCTGACGACTTTGCCGTGTACATCAGTCAGGCGGAAGTCACGACCGGCGTAGCGATAGGTGAGGCGCTCATGATCGAAACCTAACAGGTGCAGAATGGTGGCGTGGAGATCGTGGACGTGCATGCGGTCTTCCACGGCTTTGAAGCCAAAATCGTCCGATTTGCCATACTGATATCCACCCTTCACTCCGCCGCCGGCCATCCAAATCGTGAAACCGTGGTGATTGTGATCGCGTCCCAGTTTGGTGTTCGCGGCGTTGGCTCCGGGAGTAGGAAGTTCGACGGTTGGAGTGCGTCCGAATTCTCCTCCCCAGATGACGAGAGTGTCCTCCAGCAGGCCTCGCTGCTTGAGATCAGTAAGGAGAGCCGCGATTGGCTGATCGGCTTCCTGGCCGAGTTTGCCGTGGTTCTTCGCGATTTCAGAGTGGCTATCCCATGGCTGTCCGGCTCCGTGCCAGACTTGCACAAAACGGACACCACGCTCGACGAGTCGGCGGGCGATCAGCATCTGGCGACCGTGGAGGGTTTCTCCGTAGAGTTGGCGGACATTCTCCGGCTCGCGCTCGACATTAAACGCATCGGTCGCCTCAATTTGCATTTTGTAGGCGAGTTCGAGGGAATGGATGCGAGCTTCCGCATCAGGATCGAGTCCGGTCTTTTCGCCATCCTGACGATTCATTTCCTGAATCAAATCGAGCTGCTTTCGCTGGAGCTCGCGCGGCATCCGGGGGTTGCGAATGTCAGGGATGAGCTTGGAAATGTGGGTGTTCTTTGTGTCGATGTGGGTGCCTTGGTAGGCTCCAGGAAGGAAGGCAGAACGCCAGTTTTGCGTTTCGACGATGGGGACTCCCCCAGGGCACAACGAGACAAAGCCCGGCAGGTTTTCGTTCTCCGAACCGAGACCGTAAGTTACCCAACTGCCCATACTGGGACGAACGAGATTGACCCGCTCGGCTCCAGTGTTCATGAGCATGAGCGAAGGCTCATGATTGGGCACGTTCGCATGCATCGAATTGATGATGCAAAGATCGTCGACCATTTCGGATACCTTCGGAAAGAGGTCGCTTGCCCAGATTCCACTTTCTCCTTTCTGGGAGAAGTTGAAAGGGGACTTCATCAGGGTCCCCGTCTTTCGCTCGGTGCTAAGGTGCTCGCCGGGAACTTCTTTGCCGTGAAATTTCTCCAACTCTGGTTTGTAGTCGAATGAGTCGACTTGAGATGGGCCTCCGTTTGCGAAGATATGAATGACGCGTTTGGCTTTTGCCGGGAAATGAGTTTTGCCGGGAGCGAGAGGATTCAGCGAGCGACTGGAAGCTTGCAGGGAAGAAAGAAAAGGAGACAAGCCGAGCGCGCCCATGCCCATACCGGTTTGGGAAAGGAAATCACGTCTTGTTCGCAGGGGAAGCTGTCCGTTCATGGTATTATTGGATGAAGAGGAAGCGATTGGTGTTGAGAAGCGCGTGAGCGTAGGCCCCCCAGGGGGTCGCAGGTGTTGCCGGACCAGAGAATGTCTCAGCAAGTCCCGATTTTGGCCAGGCACCGCTTTGGTCGAATACCTGAGGGCTCCATCGGACAGAGTCAAAGCTGGAGTTGTTCTCGTGTGGGTCGACAAGGAAGTAGAGATTCTCATTCTTTGCGAGAGTGACGTCCTGCAGCGATGTGACTAGTTTGCTGCCAGAGGGATCGAGGACACGGTCGAAGAGGATTCCGGACGATTCGGAGGCGATTAGAACACGGACTCCATTGCCTTTGCCTACGCTAGAACGTTCGAGCACTCCACGGATCGATACCGTCATCCCATCAGGCGCTCGCCATTGGTAGACGACTGACTCATTGTTGGTGTGCCCTGGATGAGTCGCTCCTGCCCGAGCTTGGAGATAGCTGAGGGGACTATTTTTGATCGGGTATTCCTTCTCGATCTGCCAGGAGTCACCAGTCCAATACGGAAAGGGCTGAAATTTCACCTTCCCAGATTTGAAATCGATCGAGCCCCATCCGTAGCTCCACTCGGTGTTTGTCTGGCGCGGACCAAGAGCGGATGACTCACTTTCGAAAGCGGTCAGAAAACTATCGGCGAGAATGCGATCATTTTCAGTTGGTTCGCTCGCGAAGACGGAGCGATGCAGCCAGCCGACTCCATCTTTCTGCGACTGCGCTTTTTCGCCAAGAATGGCCGCCTGGTTCTGCACAAATTCGCTATTCATCGTGAAGAGAGCCTGCATCGGAATGGTTGTGTTAGGCCGTTTTCCGGTGCTCTCCTGAGGATTGGAGAAATCGAAATTTCGAAAGATCGGATTCAGATTCTGCCGATCGATGAAAGCGTAGACGGACCGCCGTGTGGAGTAAGGCTTTTCAAGAATGCGGACCGGGTGCCCATACATTTCATCGCTGAGGGAGCCTGCAACCTCAAGGATGGAGTCGCGCATCTGTTCCAGTTCGAGACGTCGGCTATCGAATTTCCAGAGCAGGCGGTTCTCGGCGTCGGCGATTCGATTTTTCTCTTCCTGCGAATTGTGCGACTGCTGTTGCCAGGTTCTGGAGGTCAGGATGAGTTGGTGCAGTTTCTTGACTGACCATCCATTTTCCACAAACCAATGGGCGAGGAAGTCGAGCAACTCCGGGTGATCTGGTCGTTCTCCCATGATTCCGAAGTCGTCGACACTACGGACGATGCCCTCGCCAAAGTGCCACATCCAGACGCGATTGACGATATTCCGAGTGGTGAGCGGATTGTCGGGTTTGGAGATGTCTTTCGCCATTTCGAGCCGTCCGCCGCTCTCGTAGATTGGTTGCGGGTCGGAAGTGAGAACGGAGAGAAAGTGGCGTTTCACCGTGTCTCCGCGTCGGGCGGGATTTCCGCGAATGAGAACGGCATGGCCCGAGGGCTTCTCCTTTTGTTTCAGGATGATTGCCTTGGCGGGCTCCATCTGGGAGTCGGCGACGAACTTGTCGACGACTCGCTGCTTGTTCTGCAATTCGCGCCGCGCCGCCCGGTCGAGCTTGTTCATGAGTCGCGTGCGATCACTGGCAAGTTCCGGGTTCTCTTTCGCGATCTGATCCAGCTTTGGTTTCAAGAAATCTTCCACGACCTTCTTCTGTTTCGCGAGGTCCTTGAGGTATTTCTCGTATTCTGGACCTGATTTCGGTTCGCCAATTGTGGGGGTGCCAACTTCGAGGGAATTCGAAAATACGCTGTAAAGACTGTAGTAGTCCCTGGTGGGGATCGGGTCGGACTTGTGATCGTGGCAGCGGGCGCAAGCCACTGTCAGAGCCATCATCCCTCGAAAGGTTGTGTCGATGCGGTCATCGATGATGAGTTCTGATCTCCCGTTTTTGCTGAGGGAAAGAAAACCCATCGCTGCGAGGTGTTTTTTCTCTGGCTTGTTCCAATCGACCAACTGCTCGGCGGCGAGCTGGTAGCGCAGAAATTGATCGTAGGGCATGTCCTCGTTGAAAGACTGAATCAGCCAATCTCGATAGGTGTAGCTGTGCATAAAACGCCTTTCTCTGCCTCCGGCTTCGTAGCCTTTCGTGTCTGAATAGCGCGCCACATCCATCCACAGCCGAGCCCAGCGCTCGCCGTAGTGAGGGGATTTCATCAGCTTCTTGAGCAATGCAGGCCATGCTTCGGCATCGGGACGAGAGTCGGCGACGAAGGCGCTGAGCTCTCCGAACTTCGGGGGCAAACCGAGCAGAGCGAGGTGGGCGCGCCGATAGAGCGTCGCACGATCCGCTTTTTCCGCTGGAGCGACTCCCGTATTTTTCTGCGCCTCTCCGATCAGGTGATCGATGGGGTGGACTCCTTCGGGGATCGTGGGTGGTTTGACCGGCTGAAATGACCAGTGGTTTCGAGGGTCTTCCTCAGCTGCGCCCGGCGTCTCGGGCCACGGGAGGCCCATTTCAACCCAGCGGGAGATTTTGGCAATGCTTTCGTCGGAGATTTTTTCCTTCTCGTAGGGCATTGATTTCACCTTTTTGCCGGGAGTGTGGGAAATTGCGTGGAGGACGAGGCTCTCTGCAGGGTTTTCGAGATTTACGACCGGGCGGTAGTCGCTGCCCTTGATCCAGCCACGGCGGTGATTGAGTTGCAGTCCCAGCTTCGCCTTGGTTCCGCTGTGACAATCGAGACAATTTTCCGCGAGAATGGGCCGAATTTCGTTTTCGAAAAAGCGAATCGATTCCGTGTCGAAGGTTGACGGTTTTGCCGCTTCTTCCGCAGCTCCGCCCGTGCAGGCAAGGAGCCAGGCTACGCCGATAGCTCGGAAGCTAAATCCGGGGAGAAGTGGTCGTTCTGTCTTTGTGCATACCATGCCTGAGGTGGGTTACGTTCCTATGCCGCAAGGCTGTTGCAATCGACGCCATTGCGCGGGATGAATGCCGCAAAGAACTGCTTGGCATTTTGTCAGGAACTCAGTGCGACTTCTTCGGAATCGGGATTTTTCAAAGCATGGACACGACCGCGGAGATCGTTGATGTCAAATGGTTTCGTCACGACGTCATCCATTCCCGATTCGAGGCATCGTTGCTTGTCCTCTTCAAACGCCATTCCTGTCATTGTGAGAATGCGAGTCGTTGCGTTCGGATGATCCAGGTCGCGGATTGCTTCAGCTGCTTCGATACCATTCATAACCGGCATATTCATATCCATGCAGGTCAGGTCGAAGTGGAGCTGTTCGTCGACCATTTCGACAGCCTCTTTTCCAGTGTCGGCCAGAGTCACCTCGCAGCCGAACTGCTGCAGAGTCAAGGTGCCGACTTTCCGGTTCATCTTGATGTATTCGACAAAAAGAACGCGGTTTTTTCCGCGGACATGAACAACTCATCCATCTGGACATCACCGGGCGTCACAAGACTGCTGTGCGGTATTGCTAACGGCGGCGGTTTTATGAGCCTTTCCGCTTAGAGCTAGACCTGAGATGTGGCCCCATCACTTTATAG
>JAKMGR010000066.1 GCA_022424805.1 Verrucomicrobiales bacterium | reverse complement strand
CCGCATCGATGTGAACATTCCCATCAGCACCCTCTGCTGAGAAGACGACCGATCCCGGTTTGTCAGCGGAGAACTTGTGGACACCGAGGCCGAAGAACCCTTTGTCGAGCGGTGGCGCGATTTGCTGATTCACCATTGTCGTCTTTTCCCCATCAGCGGTTACAACGGTCACTTTTGTCTTGCTCGAACGATTGGGATGAGGCTGGTGAGCAACGCGAACTTCGTAGTCTCCGTCTTTGGGAACGTTAAAATTGAAACGGGCGATTCCTCCGGAATTGGCTCCGATGTAATGATAGCCATCCTCGATGTAGTTTTTCAGACCTGACCCCTCTCTCCAATCGCCGGTGAGTTCCGCCTTCGTGTCATCAACGATAATGCCGGAGAGCTGATTCATCGGAATCCAATCCAGTTCGGGCATTCCCATGTCGGGGAGATTCGGATCGACCTTGAGCTCACCATCGAGTGTCTCTCGGCGGTAGTTGCCGGGAAGGCGAAGCAGTTCGATCAACTCATCGAGGTGCTGATAGTAGACATCGCGAGGAGAGGTGTTGTGTTTCGTGCCGACGGCAGCCGCTTTTCCAACGACGACGCCCATCATGCCGCATGTCTTCATCACACGAATGGTTCCGAGAGCTTCGTGGGTGACACTGATGTTGCGCCCAGCCATGAAAAGGTTCTCGATATTCCGGGAATAGAAGCAACGATAGGGAACGGGGTAACCTTTCTTCCGATCGACTCCTTTTCCATGCACTGCGATGGAGATGAAGGGGTTATCCGGAAATTTCTTCGCATACTGCTCCTTGGGATAGTGCAGGTCGACTGACCAAGTCGTGAGAACGCAGCCATCGGGGAATGGCTTCTTGGTAACGACATCTTCCTCCGTGAGAATCACGTCGCCGAGGAGCTGGAGTGTTTCACGGGTTCCTCCGACGTAGGCCATCCAGGTAAGGAAAGAGTTTTTGTGGCTTTTGCCATCGGGGTCGGAGCGCTCATGAGCTCCAACATGTTTCATCGCATGAAAGGCACTGAGTCCTGCAAGAACATTCCAATCGCGGATGTGCTCTAGGTCATTGAGCGGATCCTTGTCGTAGCCGCTTTCCCAGAACCACTCGGCGTGAAACTTGCGGGGGTAAGGAAAGTCCTGTTCTGTCAGGGGAAGGGCCCAGGGCATCTCGGGAAAATTCTTTGGCTCCTCTGCGTTCTCGAAACGCCACATATTTGACATTCCCATGCGACCGCCATCGATCATTTCATAATCAGCTCCTGCCATGTTTCCGATGGTGCCGTGTCCAGTTGTGTCGCAGAAAAAGCGGGAAGTGAAATTGCGGACAGCGCCGGAGCGAGTGTCAAAGGCCTGGACCGAAGCGATCTTCGTGTCGGAGGATTTTGTCACGGCAAAGGCGTGGTGATGGAGAAACAGAGCAATGTTGGGTTCGTTGCGGACAATGCTTTCCTTTTTCGCATCCTCAAACTCCTCGTAGGTGCCGGGGGAGAGTTTGGCGTGATCTTCCAACTCGCGAATGATGTCGCCCACAGGATAAAGCCCGGGAGGAGTATTGCCCTTCGCCCAGACACGAACTTCCGACGATCCGTTTCCGCCGAGAACGCCTCGGTTTTGGATGAGAGCGACTTTCAATCCCATCCGGGCGGCAGAGATAGCACCGCAGGTTCCAGAGTATCCACCACCGACGAATACAATGTCATAGGGACCTTCTTCGATAGGCGCCTCAGGAAGACCTAGCATCTTGCGTCGCCAGGCGGGAAGGGTCTCGCTCGAATTATCCGGCTGAAAATCAGGATTGGTGGTGAAAAGAATGGCATCGCAACGACCGTTGAACCCGGTCAGGTCCTTGAGGGAAAGTTTGGTTTTTCCGGCTTTGACCTCGATTTCTCCACCTTTCTCCCAATGCCAGTTGACCCCAGTTTTTCCAAACTCATGATCCAGCGCTTTGTCGCCGATCGCGAGCTGAAAACGCCCGGGTGCATGGGAAGCGTCGACTTTGTCCGCAAATTTCTGGATCCAGTTCTTGGTGCGAACCCATACTTGGTAAGTGCCTGCCTCGGGAAATTCCACCTCGGTAGTTGCGTCATCGACAGGCTGACCAAGACCGTGGGCCAGGAGATAAGGCGATCCCATGATGTCGATGAACTGGGTATCCAGTTTCCAGCCACCTGGTTTTTCAAAGGCTTCCGCTTCGACGAGGACCTCTGCGGAGTGCGCTGAAGTGATAGTGAATCCGACGGCAAATAGAGTGTAAAGAAACGAGAGTTTTCTCATGCGCCCAACTTTGCGCGAGGATGGGGAATTTTCCACTGGGGAAATTTTGCGCGGTTGCGGTGATCCTGCGTGTCCAAAGTGACAAACAGGTTCATCACAAACCACCAGAATGCAGATTGCAAAGACACCTGTCGGGTGCCATTCTCTGCCGAATTTACGGATCAACTAAATATGGCTGAAAACGAAAAATACTTTGCGGGACTCGACATTGGCGGAACCACAGTGAAAACCGTTCTCGTCGATGAAATGGGCGAGGTGGCTGGCGAAATGGTGGAGGTAAGAAGCCAGGTAAAAGATGGCTACAAGGCAACATTTGGTCAGTTGGAGAGCGCGCTCGATCAGCTCACTTCAGCGATTGGAGTAGGTCGCGATGCGGTGCGCGGAATTGGAATGGATGTTCCAGCCCCTTCCTGCGACGGAGTCATTTGGGGATTGGCGAACCTGGCAGAGGACTGGGTTGGAACGAATGTTCGTGATGAGCTTTCAGAACGCCTCGGTGGGACTCCGATTTACATGACCAACGATGGAAATGCTGCGGCACTTGGGGAGTACTCGGTTCGCCGCAAGCACATCGGGGGACTGCTGCTTATCGCTCCCGGGACCGGTCTCGGCGGAGGGCTTGTCTTGCCCGGAGGTCGCGCCTATGAAGGATCGAACGGGCTCGCGCTCGAGGTTGGGCATATTTCGTCCCCGTATCGTGAAGGTGACGGAGAGCTTCCCCAGTGCAGTTGCGGAAAGTATGGCTGCCTTGAGGCTTGGGTTTCTCTTGTTGCACTGCGCCGTCGCATCGGACTGGAATTGGAAAAGCCGGAAAATGCCGATCATCCTCTCAACGATGGCAGTTCCTTGGAAGAAAAAGCTTTCCGCCTGCGTGACTTTGCTCAGGACGGTGACGAACTGGCGATTGCCATCTTTCGCCAGCAGGGACAGATCCTAGGATACGGAATCGCCGATCTCGTCCGCGTCTTTGATCCGGGACTCGTTGTCCTCGGTGGTGGTCTCGCGGAAAGCGAAGGTTTCCGGGACGACTACCTGAACTGGGTGAAAGAAGGATTCGAAGAGCGTGCCTGGCCGATGTATTCCCACAGCCCGATCGATCCCGAAAAGATCACGACACGCTTCGAGTGGGCACGCGGAGGGGATTCTGCCGCGGCTCTCGGGGTAGCGTTTTCGGCGCGGGAAATGTTCCGGTAAGGAAAACTTGAGACGAAGGCGAGCGATTCTATCGCCCTTTCAGGGCTCCTCTATCTGGTTGAACTGAATTCCGGTGGCTAACTCGTCGATGCTCGTTTCAGCACCGGCTACCTTATGTCGCGCCCTCCAGCCCTCTGAACACTGAAGCCTGACTCCTGACTTCTGACTCCTGACTCCTGACTTCTGACTCCTGACTTCCGTCCACCAATCACCGCCGGTGAGCCTGCAGGTCCGAGACCCGAAAACTTCCGTCGACTTCCTGGAAATAGACGCGGGCCCAGCCGCCGTTGAAGTGCAGCAACATCTTGTCGTCGTAGTAGGGGATGTTACCCCGGTGCGGCGTATTCCAATCGAGCTTGTAAACCGCCTGCGCATCAGCGTACTGCAGAGCCAGATTCTTATCCAGCCGGGTGTAGGCCGTTAGAAATCTCAGTGCCGCGTCGTGTTTCGTCAGCTTCTCGCGAGGAGGAGCAGGCTTTTCCGCAGCAGCCCCTACTGAGGTAAGGGCGTTTCCAGTCGTCGAATCAGTCGTTTCCATACAGGACGTCAGCATCCCTGCGACGAGAAATAGAGAAGCAGTGAAGATTTTCGATTTCATCGGTTCGATCAGTCTTTTTCGGCGAGCGGAGGAAGGATCACTTTCCGTTTCAGCAACCAGCATACACCCACCAGATCATATATGCCACGGATGGCGCGGTCGAGATTTGTGTATTTCGACTCGCCGGCTTTTCGTTCGCGATGGTTCACATCGATTTCCGAAATCTTCAGCCCTGCATGGGTGAAGATTGCGGGGAGAAAGCGGTGAAGCCCGTTGAAGGGAACAAGCAGGTCGACGTGATCGCGATGTATCGCTTTCAAAGAACAGCCCGTGTCGCTGATTCCGTCGTGAATGAACATGCGACGCACGTTGTTCGCGATTCGTGAGGCGGCCTTTCTGCTCCAGGTATCCTGACGCTTTGCGCGCCGTCCAACTGCGATGTCGCACTCACCCTGCTTCAGTAGATCAACAAGTTTGCCGATGTCAGCGGGATCGTTCTGGCCATCACCGTCGAGCATCACGAGGATGTCTCCCGAGGCATAGTTCAATCCGGCGAAAAGAGCTCCGCTTTGGCCCCGGTTTTCGGTGAGTCGCAAAGGGGTGACACCTTCGATCGTCTGAATCTTTTCCCAGGTGTCGTCTGTGCTGCCATCGTCCACCGCGACAACTTCTGTATCAGGCTGGCACTCGACGATTTCCTTGAGGACGAACTCGACGCACTCGGATTCATTGTAGAAAGGAACTACAACGCTGACCGATTCGTCTTTCGGCTCTTCCGTGCGAAGGCCGGGAGTTCTCTGGAAAGGGGAGGTGTAAACTCGATTGCTCATACACTACTGATTCTTCTTTCGGGGAGGATCCTTGGGCCAGGCCTTCAGGCCGCTGGCGCGGAAAACGGAAAAGGTCCGCTCACGATTATAGCTGAAACGGACGGTGAACTCATCGAGTTTTTCGACCTTGGTAAATCCGCGCGCAAAGCGGCTAGGAAGCTTTTCCATATGGGGCGCAAGCACAAGCGCATCTTTGCCGACGAAGCCATCTTCCTCGGGATTGTTCCATATTTCATACTGCGAAACGATCGTTCCAGAGGATTCCCAACGATAGAGTCGAGGGTGATCGGGGAGGCCGAAAGCGAGATGGCTGGCAATGTCGCGGTGGCCCAGTGTCACGAGGAATAGTTCCCCGGCATGGGATTGAGTCCGTCGGATTTTTTCAAACTCTTCTGCAACGAGGTCATGCCCAAGGACGCGACGGCTCGGATCTGCCTTGTGACCATCTTTTCCAATCGCTTGAAAGAGAATGGGGCCGAAGTAAAAAAATGCCACGAGTGCAATGCTGATTGCGACCGAGACCGGGAGATGCTTTCTCATCGCCTGCGGCGGAAATTTGGGTCTCACATGTCCTGCGTACCAGGCAGCCGTTAGGGCAAAGCAGGAAACGTAAAACACGGCAGGCCAGTTTGGTTGCAGTCCCTGTCGCAGTGCCATCAAAAGCATTCCTGCTAGTGGCAAGGCACCGAAGACGAGGAGAAAGCGAACTGGTGCAGATAACTTGCGAATTTTGGGGAGAAGAACCAGACAGATGGGAAATAGCACCACCGCGGTGCCGGGTCCGAGCACACCGAGTTGCGTGCCGAGAAAGGAAAAGAAATCTTCAATGCGTTCGAGAATTACATTTCCGCCATCCGAGGCATCGACGAAATGATGCTTTGTGTGAGTGAAGGTAATCCACTCATTTTGCGCGTTCCAAATGAGAGGCGGAATCAACGAAAGATACGATCCCAGCAAGGTGATCCAGAGAACTGGCTTACGAAGATGCCTCCGCGTTTTGCTATGAAGCAGCAGGTAGCCTATCGCCAGCACCGGGAAGACCATCATCATCTGTTTGGTGAGATGGCCAAAGCCGAGAGCGAGAAAGAGAAGAATCCAGCTTCCGGTTTTTCCTTCGCCCGAGAGAACGCGCCAGAACATCCAAAGAGCTGTCGACCAGAAGACAATGAGCGGAGCATCAATCGTAAGGAAAAAGCTCAGCACGGAATTGGCGGGAGCGACTGCGGCGATGAGAGCGGCGATCCAGGCGGTTTCGGAATCAAAGAGCGAGCGGGTGAGCCGGTGAAGCAGGAGCAGGGCGAGCGTTCCAAAAAGCAATGCTGCTACTCGGATCGCAAAAAGACTGCCTCCGCCCACCCAATCGACAAAGGCGTAGATCCAGGCGATCATTGGTGGCTTGGAGTAGTAGCCGTAGTCGATCTGGCGGCCCCAGTCCCAGTAGTAGGCCTCGTCACCGGCAGGATTCACCGGGAAGATCGCCGCATAAATTATTCGAAGGATCAATAGGCCGCCGACGAGATAAGTAACTCGTCGGGAAAAGGGATCACGCTGATTGAGGTCGGCCATAGAGGGCGACTATGCTGCCGCAATATGCGGGAATTACCAGCAAAACCGTGAAGTGGGATTTTCCTGCATCAAACCCTTTTGCTCTAGCACCTGACCCTGTTGAGTGTTGGACCTGGCAGGATTGCCCGAAATCGTAGAGCGGACTCCCCAGTAAGCTTGGCGAAGCATGTGCAGGTCGATCGAAGGGGGGCGGACTGGGAAGTCCGTTCTACATTTATGCGTAGAAACCCTAGCGGATCTGACTCAGAATCTTGTCCGCGGCGGAAACGGATCGACCACCGACGTCATCCCAAGAAGAATAGGTCGTTACACCGTTGATGACCTCAGGAGCCTGGCGAGGACCACTCTGCGTCGAAACCCGATTGGTTTCCACGATATCGCCCTGACCTTCGATGATTTCGCCATTAGCGATGATGGTCTCCGCTCCGGTCAGGTCAATCGTCTTCTCTTTCCTGAGGGGGCGGATCGCTTTGATCGGGTTGGCCGGTACCTTGATCGTTGGTATCTTGAGATTCTTCATCGGATTGGGAATCGCGAATCCGCTCTTTTTTTTCTTTGGAGTATTGACACCTGCGAAATTGGGGAGAGGCGCAGCCGCTCCGGGAGTGGACTCCGTTGCGACCGGTTGCGGTGCAGGGGGTGTTAGAGCGGGCGCTGGCACAGGACTATCTACCACTTCCGGAGCTGTGACGACGGGAGTTGCATCGGCAGCTGGTGTGTCAGCAACGACTGGCGTTTGGAAAGTCGGGGTGGGGTCGTGAATTTTAACGTCCTTGCGACTGAAGAAGCCGAACATCTTCGACTTTTTCTTTTTGGGTTCTTCCGTGATATTGGCGAGCGCTTCGCTCGGGATGTCTGCAGTTTCAGCGCGAGTTTCGTTGGTGTCAGTGATTGCCTCTTCGACTACGACAGGTGCGGTGGGAGTATGATTGGTCGTTGGAGCTAGGCTATTCTGATCGGGATAAACTGGTGCTGGTTGAGTGGGAATTGTTTTAAGCACGTTTGTTTCAGCCGTTTTGTTTGGCTTGTCCTTCTTTCCGAATCCAAACAGTTTCGTCTTCTTTTTCTCGGTTTCTTGTTCCGCTTTTTGACCGTTCTTAATTACGTAATAAGCAGACTCAACTCTTTGAGGCACAATTCTTCGGAATATATTCTCTCCGTTCGGGGCAGGCATTGCAGGAGG
>JAKMGR010000052.1 GCA_022424805.1 Verrucomicrobiales bacterium | reverse complement strand
GGGGCGTCGTGAAGACATCGTCGTCGGAATGCCGGCGTCGGAAGTTTCTACCTTCGCAGTTGCCTTGCCCCCGACCGATCAATCCCTGCATGCGAACATGATTTTTGCGCAGGCGGAAAAACGCGGGCTCGTCTCTTCGGCGGACGGAGAAACACTCGTGGACTATGAACTCATCGGGAACGACCCCGAGGGCGACACCTTTGCCGTGACCGTAATGCCTCCGCCCGCTCCGGAGTTTATTGAGAGTGGCGCCGCTGGTTACACGACCTCGGCCTGGCTTCGATCAGCTCCCACCGGTGGATGCTGTTTGTGGAAAGAGAGCGGCCGGCTCGTTTTTGGGGTCTATCACGGACAAATCCCTATCCACGTTCAGGTGTTGAGTGGGGGAGGGCAGCCGGACAAAGCTGCGGCCCAGGAAATTTCCCTTACCTTGCTGGGATTACGTGGCGACCCGGCTTTGTCAGGGCACCAGCCAAAAGAAATGAATTTCTGCGTGCCGGATGCGTCTCCGGAAGCCGTTAAAGAATTTTCGGAGGCATTGAACATCCACGTCACCCAGCGCATGAATCCCAACGCAGTCTCGCAGCGGGTCGAAGGGCGTCCTCGTCTGCTGCCTCACGCCGTTTCCAACGCTCGTCGCAAGCGGAAGACCGTTAGAAGGGTTTTACTTGGATTGGCCGCGCTGCTGATCGCCTATATCGTTGCCATTTCCTGGCTCTGGATTGATGCGAGAAACAAATCTCGCAAGATTGAGTCGATAGAGCGCCAACTCTCGATAATCGAACCCGATGTGGAACGGATTCAGATGGTCGAGCAGCGATGGAAAGCACTTGAGCCCGCTTTCGAGAAAGATTTGTTTCCTCTCGTTCAATTGAGTCGCATTACTTCGGCGCTGCCGGGAAGTGGAGTCGTAATTCGTGAGTTCAGGACTTCCGGACGAAGTTCACGAATCGTGGGACAGGCTCGGGATGTTCAGTTGGCGAATCAACTGCTGGAGGATTTGCAAGGGATGGAAGGATTCGAACGTTACCAGTGGAGTATGCCGAATCCGAAGGTGGAAAAGAATAATACGGCGACATTCGTCATCAGTGGAGAACCAAAAAATGCGGGCCCTGACAGCTAGAGAAAAATGGATGCTGGCGGGATGCTTCGCCGTAATCTTCCTCGTCGCGAATGGATTCGCGGCTCGCTACATCGCGAAAAATTTGCGGGGTAGCGGAGATCAGATTCGCCTCTTGGAAAACGAGATCGCCGATGCAGAGATGTGGCTCGGGGATGCCGAAAAAGCGGATGTCCGCGAGCGATGGTTGATGGAAAAAATGCCTCGTGCCGAAGGCGGCCGATTGACGAAGGAACTCGGCGATCTTTTGCAGGAACTGCAGGACGACTTGTTTGAGAAAAAGATCAAAATCGAGCAGCAGAGCATGCAGGAAGTGGTTCGCGAAACTTTCCATGCTGAGGTGGCCGTGCGTTTGATCGTTCGTGGCGAGCAGGCTGCTATATTTGATTGGCTAACGGAGTTGCAGAACCCGGAGAAATTTATCGTTATAAAAGCCTTGGAACTCAAGCTCGATTCCAAATCGAAAGAGACCGAGCCGCAGTCTGTCTGTCAGATCACGGTGGCGAGATGGTTTGACCCAGATAGTAGCGAAACCGAATTGCCTGACGAAGCTGCCGATGAAGCCGAAGCTGGCACGGACGAGGGAGGCGCTTCATCATGAATGAGTGGAATGAAGCGCGACTCAACCCAGTCAGGTCGAAGACCGAATCCTGTTTGGTCTGTGACATTACCCTGTTGCGTCTTGTCGCGGTGGCTGGAGTCGCAATTGTAGCTACGGCTAGTTTTGGGCAGGACGCTGATCTCACTCCAGGCCCGATTGAATCTTCTGACTTCGAGGCTTTGAAGGAAGCGAGTCCATTTGGTCGCGTTCTGGACCCGGCTGAGGTCTACGTGTTGCGAGGTGTCGCTTCTTTCGACGACATTCAGATGGCGACCGTTTACAATCGGCAAACGGAAAAGACGGTCCTTGTGACTCCGGAGAAAGAAACGGAAGAGGGACTGCAGCTTGTCGAGGTATCGCAACCGCCGTCAGCTCCAGAATATGCGCTTGCGGCTGTTTCGGCACGTATTTCTTTCGCCGGAGATGAAGTGGAATTGCGGTATGAGGAGAGCCAGATTTTGCCCCAACCCAGACCGGACGGAGGCGGCGATGGGAGACGCAATGAGCACGGGAAAGGTGACGACGGGAAGCGAAAGGGACCTTCCAAGGAGGACGTTGCCCGCTACCGGGCGCTTCCCCAGGAGAAGCAGCAAAAGCTTCGCGAATATATCGGTCACGTGATGCGCTCGTATCCAAACATTTCCCGGGAAGAACGCGGCAACATGATTCGCGGCGCGATGATTCGATTAACCGATGGTCAAGATCTGGATGTGCCAAAGCCGCCGGAGAAGAAGTGATCGGTGTTTGGTATTTTGGTGATCAGCAAAAAAAGTCTTAGACTGACCACTCACTTCACCAACTGGATCGCACCGATATCCATCATTCGCGGCTCCACTTTCTTTCCAGCCACGAGAGCGAGAGTGTAGACGGTGCCGGGCTGCAGGGGAACTGTTCCGTTCAGCTTAACTGGCTGAAAGTCTTCTAGGGAATCCGTTTTCTGCGATTGTCCCTCCAGAGTTTTTCCGTCGATGTAGATACGGAATTCGCTATTCGCCTCGCGAAGGGAAGCTTGCTTTACGACGATGGAATACTCACCGGCCTCTTTGACTTTGAAACTCCAGGTGAAAGAAGTTTCGGGCGAAGTCCAGCCTGTGATCGCTTCGAGGAAAGAGTTGAACGACGCCTTCATGTGGCCCTGAACACGAGATTTGTTTCCCTTTATCTCATCTCCTGGTGCAAGCTCGGGTACACTGGTGATGGTTTTCTGCATGGTTCCAACGGCACCTTTGGCAAAGGCTCCATATTTCTCATGCTTTGCCCATTCCTGAAGCATTTTCAGGGACAGAGGAGAGGGGTGCTCGATGACGTTGCTGACGAGACGGCGAACGTCGTTCTGGTTGTCGGCGAACTGAAAGGCCTTGTTCCAAATCTCGATGCGCTTCTCTAGTGGCTCCGCACCGGGGAGCGCAGCAAGTTTGGCGAAGGAGGCGCGAGCTGCGATGCCGAGAGGCTTGTCTTCGGTTTTGTTGATGATGTTTTCGACTTCGGGAAGAACGTTTCGATCCTGCCAGTTTGAATACGCGTTCATCGCGTCTCGCTGGTATTCGGGATCGTTCTTCTTGTTGTAAATACTCTTGAGTCTCGTCTTTACCGCATCGCCGCCCAGCACTCCAAGAATGCGAAAGAGACTTTTGCGCTCATTCCCACTGGTGGTGGAAACGCGGGTCAGCATTTTTTCGATTTCGGCATCAGGATTGGACTCGCGGCGGAGCAAGGCGAGAACGGTGTCTTCAAAAATTCGTCGAATTTCACGGCTGTGGTCTCCTTGCAGAGCACCAAGAATCTGGTCGAGGCTTTCCTGGGACGCGAGACCTTTGACAGCGTTCAGGAAGACCACTTTCTCGTTATCCTTCTTCGCCAGGTGAAAACTCTTGAGAATGGTGGGGACAGCTGCGGCGTATCCTCGCCCGGACAAGACCCGGGCGAGTAGCATTTTTATCGGAGTCGATTCGCTCTCTTTGAGCGTGGTGTGCATGGCGTCTTCGATGCCGTTGCCGCTCAGATTTTCGAGAATCTTGATGGCATCAGTTCGAGTCGCTGGCGGGGTGGAGCGATCACC
>JAKMGR010000045.1 GCA_022424805.1 Verrucomicrobiales bacterium | reverse complement strand
CCAGCTCGCAGAGCGAGCGACCCTTTGCAAAAGATCTGGCTTTTGGTCTCTATCCGAGTCGGGGTATCAGGAGGAAAAATCTGGGCGAGCTTCTGCTGCTCGCCATGAAATTCGAGGGCGAGGCCTTTCTAGCAACGTCGCTGAGTCCAGAGAATCCCGAGTGGCTTGCCGAGCACCGTCGGTGGGAAGAGCTGGTCGAAGAACTGGACCTCCCTGTGAAGTTGGGGATTGCCGACAGCGGGGACTACCACTTTTCCGACCTCGTTGGTTGGAGTGACTTCATTTTAACCACAAGCGTGGCTGAGGGATTCGGACTTTCCTACCTTGAGCCGTGGACGGTGGGGAGGGGCGTTCTCGGGCGCGATCTGCCCGAGATTACCGACGATTTTCGGAGCAACGGACTTGAACTGCCTGACTTGTATTCGCGTATCGAAATCCCTCTGGAGTGGGTGGATGAAAAACAACTGAAGGAAGAGCTCAAGTCGGCGCTCCGTCGGAGTTACCTCGCTTATAATGCTCGGCTGCCGCTTGGCGCGGCGAAACAAACCTGGCGCGCATGGACTCGTGAGAAGCTGGGAAAAAGCACCGTTGATTTTGGAGTTCTTCACGAGGATTTTCAAATGAAGATTCTTCGTAAGCTGCGATCAGAGCCGGAATGTCTCGAGCAAATTGAAATTCCGCCGCTTCGTCTTCCGGACGAAGAGCAGATGGCTGCAGCGAACCGTGTCGTTCAGGAGCATTACAGTGTCGATCGATACGGAGAAAGATTGGGTGCAATCTACGATAGTATGTTGTCTGGCTCGACAGGGAAGGTGAGGCACCTTTCGACGAGTCGGGTTCTGGCTCAGTTTCTCGCTCCGTCGCGATTGAATTTGCTTCGCGACTGATAGATGGATTTCGTCCGCTACGTCCGAGAGAAGATGAACCCGCTCGAGCCGATCCCGAGCGGGGTCGAACCGAAGTTGCGGGCTTTGGGCGGGATACGTGCGGTAATTTTTGATATCTACGGGACACTTCTCATCTCCGGGGCGGGGGACAACAGTCTGATTTCGGAGCAGAAATCTGTGAGCGCGATGAAAAATGCGATTTCAGAATTGTCTGGCTCCGAGAGCGTCAGCGCAAATGAAGTGCTGCAGCGCTATACTCTCCTGATCAGGGAGCATCAGGAGCGTCGCCGTCATGAAGGCATCCAGTTTCCGGAAATTGAAATTCGAGAAGTTTGGAAGGACCTTTTTTCCGAGTTTTTCTCGGATCCGATCTCCAACGAGACTTTGGAGCAAGTCGCTCGTAGCTACGAATACGAAGTAACGGAATGTTGGGAAATGCCACGCGCGGGCGACGTCGTGAGGAATCTCCACGAAGGCGGTTACCGTCTCGGAATTATCTCGAACGCGCAATTTTACACACCCGCATTGGTAGACGCCTTTCTGGGCACTCCGCTCGATTTAACCGTCTCAGATGGTGGGCCAAAACCTGTCAGGTACGGGGCTCGCCCCTGTTCGGAGACGCCGCGATCAACTTCATCCTCCTGGAATAAAGAGCTGACGTTGCTGTCTTTTCAGATCCGGGAAGGAAAGCCTTCGATCCGTCTTTATGAGCGGATTCGAGACGCTGCAGAAAAAATGGGGATGAAATCGCAAGAAATTCTCTACATCGGGAATGATTTTTGCAAGGATGTAGCTCCTGCTCAAAAAGTGGGGTTTCGGACTGGCCTTTTTGCCGGAGATGCGAGAAGTTTACGCGCGGGACCAGATGGATTACCAGCGGCTCTGGAAAGAGCTGATGTGGTGTTGACGGAACTTCAACAGATAGATCAGGTACTAGCAGCAAGAGGAATATGATAAAAAAAGTTTATTCGGTTCGATACAGCGACCGGCTCGATGTGATGTCCGGCAATTTGATGAAAGACTTCACGTTTCCGTGGAAACGAGGGCGCGCTCCGAGGACGGAATTCCGTGCGGTTTGGAATGAGCAGGCACTTGGGTTTCATTTTGACGTCGACGATGAGGATATCATTCTCCATGAGTCGGAAGATCCGGATGAGGCTGTTTTAGGATCTGATCGTGTTGAGATTTTTCTCGCGACCAAACCGGATTTGAAAGGGCTATACTACGGTGCAGAGATGGATCCTCGCGGCAATGTTTATGACTACAAAGCGAAGTATCATCGAGAGTTTGATGACAGGTGGTCTTTTGGGAACCTCAAATTTCGATGCGAAATCCGCGATGGTGGCTACACCGTGAAGGGACGTTTCGCGATGGATGAGCTCAATAATTTGGACCTCGTGAAGGGCAAGCAAATTGTTGCCGGTGTTTATCGCGCTGAGTTTGGTCACAACAAGAAAGGTGATTTGACAGAGGAGTGGATCAGTTGGGTGAACCCACAAAAGGACGAACAGGATTTTCATGTTCCCGAGAGTTTCGGTATGTGGAAGCTCGATCTCTGATCGAGCACTGATTTCTCGATGAGAGAAATTTACGAAATCGACAGGCTCGAAGAGTTTGTCGAGCGGGAACACAATCTCGCTGACTGTGTCGTGCAGGGGCTGGATCTGGGTGAAGTATCTTTCGATTGGGGTGAAGTACGCCTGTCCGGCTCTGTGTTCCTCGGTTGCCAATTTCCCTCACTCGCTTTTCAGGAGCGTGTGCGTGAGAGTGGTGCACTGATTTTTCCTCGTTTTCCTCGGCTACCCTACAACCCCTATCGGCCTTCCTTGTATTCTCGAGCGGAGTTGATGAAAGGCTGGACGCCGGAAGAAGACAACTCAGTGGATCTCCAGATTTACAATCACTTCGTGGAGAAAGGGCGCCATCGGCCCCATGTCATGGAGGCTCTTTGCCAGCGATTGCATGATCATGCGATCGACGATGCTTTGCTGGATTTGCTGGAAGGCCGAGTCGATCCGGGTGGCGAGAAGAAGGTCGTCGCAATTATGGGTGGTCATGGAACACCGAGGACCGATCCCTATTTCCGAAAGGTTGTTGAGATTGCCCGCGACCTGACTCGCGAAGGATATTTCGTCGCCAGTGGCGGTGGGCCTGGGATTATGGAGGCTTCGAATTTGGGGGCTTGGATTGCCAACGCAGATGATGCGTTTCTCGATCGGGCACTGACGGAATTGGCTAGGGCACCAATCTATTCACACCCAGGTTTCAATGAGGCCGCTGCCCAGGTTCGCGATTGGCATCCCGAAGGTGCGGCGAGCCTTGCCATTCCAACCTGGTTTTATGGCCACGAGCCCAGTAACCAATTCTCCGTCCATATTGCGAAGTATTTCAGCAACGGCTTGCGCGAAGATGGCCTGCTCGCAATCGCACGTTACGGAGTGATCTATGCTCCAGGAAGTGCTGGAACAACGCAGGAAATTTTCATGGATGCAGCGCAAAATCACTACGGCACTTTCGAGTTCGTCAGTCCGATGGTCTTTCTGGGAAAAGAGCGATATGGGGAGGAAACTGGATTGTATG
>JAKMGR010000036.1 GCA_022424805.1 Verrucomicrobiales bacterium | reverse complement strand
CATTCGGCGTCTCGCGATTATCCACCTCCAAAAACGCCGCCATGTCATTTTTGGTCGCGTCAAAGGCAAGCCGATTTTCACGAAAGATACTACCGCCGACATGCGGGCCAGCGAAATCGGAGCGGACATGATTTTCAAAGCAACCAATGTCGACGGCGTATACGACAAAGACCCGCGCGCCAATGATGATGCTGTGCGCTACGACAGCCTGACCTACAACGAGGCACTCTCACAAAACCTCAAAGTGATGGACGGTACAGCATTCACTCTCTGTCAGGACAATGACATTCCCATCGTCGTTTTTGATATGAACCAGGAAGGAACGATCAAACGGGCTTTGCTTGGGGATGACATCGGAACGATCGTGCATGCTTGAGTCGCGCCTCGCAGGCAGCACCGCATTTGCTTTTTTCTACCTCGATCTTATTTTACAACACCCCATCAACTCAAATCCCCTGCCCTATGGATACCGAAACATTTCTACTCGAGCTCGATGAATCGATGCAGAAAGCTGCTGACTTCGTCTCCTCCGAAATGTCCAGCATTCGCACTGGAAAGGCGAGCCCGGCTCTTCTCGACAACATCAACGTGAATGTTGAGTCCTATGGATCGACAATGGCGCTGAAACAACTTGCGCTTGTCTCTGCGCCGGAGCCGCGACTTCTTACGGTTCAGCCGCACGATCCTTCGATCATGGCTGACGTAGAGCGGGCATTGCGTGAGTCCAAGCTCGGGATTACCCCTGCTAGCGACGGGCGGCTTATCCGACTCCCAATTCCGGAACTTTCCGAGGAGCGTCGTGTTGAATTGGTCAAACTCATCAAGGATATGGCCGAGCAAGGTCGCGTTCGCATTCGCAGCTCCCGCAAAGACGGAATGGACCAACTCAAAACGGCTTTGAAGAACAGCGACATTGCCGAGGATTCTTTTCACGATATGGAAAAGGAAGTCCAGACCCTGACGGACAAACACGTAAAATCCATCGACGAGCATCTCGCCGCGAAGGAAGAAGATGTGATGACCGTATAAGTGGCTGCGTTCCTTATCATTTTCTTTTTCCTGCAGCTCGAAGAAAAAACGATGTGAGTAAGGGAAAGGGAGTGTGACTAACCCTCTTGAGTCACACGCCCAACCCTGTCACGTGCTCCACCCAAACCTGTTAGGCCATGTTTCCGCCGAGCCAATATCTTGATCTCTCTCACACAAGTCACCCCAAACTCTTTTCGGAAGACGAGCCTGTTTGGGCCGCTATTGGGCGCATTGAGGACTACCTTGATAAGCTTCTGAAATCAGTCGACGGGACGCTGATTCATGGATCAATTCACCCATCTGCCAACGCGGGGACTCGTGTCTATGTCGCCGCAGATGCCATTGTGGAAGCGAACGCCGTGATACAGGGGCCTGCGTGGATCGGATCTGGATCTGTGGTTCGCAGTGGAGCGTATCTGCGAGACAATGTGATTATTGGCAACCACTGCGTGCTCGGAAACTCGTCGGAATTTAAAAACTGCCTGCTCTTCGACGACTGTGAGGTTCCCCATTTCAACTATGTTGGTGATTCGATTCTCGGCTACAAAGCGCATCTCGGTGCCGGTGTAATCTGTTCGAACGTGCGCCTGGACCGCACCAATGTGAAACTTCGACACGACGAGAAGGAGATCGACTCGGGTTTGCGGAAATTCGGAGCCATCATCGGCGATCGCACCGAAGTGGGCTGCAATACGGTTTTGAATCCGGGAACGATCCTAGGGCGCGATTGCATTCTCTATCCTGTCACTCAATGGCAAGGCATTCTCGGGGAGAAGAAGATCGTAAAAAACCTCCCTCATCTTAATATCGTAGACCGTAAATAGGTTCTCGACAAAATACCCTTCCCAAGGCAATCTGATTCCATGAAAATGCTGCTTCCCCTTTGCGGTTTCGTCCTTCTCTTTACGATGTCGGCTCGGGCGGAGTTACGAGTTTCCTCTTCGGTCTTCACCATCGATGAGTTGGCAGAAGCCAAGGCCAAGGCAGTGAAAGAAAAAGAACCTCTCATCTTTGTCTACACCGACCCGGGAACGACGTGAGGCCCCTGCCTGGCGACCAGTTCGGAAGCCTTAAAGACATTCCGCAGCACGGGAGTAGTGGTTTTTGCCAACAGCAAGACAGACTGGAGCGCTATGCCGAAAGGCGCCAAGGCGGCCAGGTCCAGCGCTGGCAACACCATCCCCATGGTTCTCGTAACCACGGCTGACGGAGAAACCAGCATCGCAGGAATTTCCTATGACACCTTGAAAGCGGACATCCGCGATGCCAACCGCGATCTGAAAAAGACACTCAATACCGCAGATGTGCTTGGTTCTGGCTCTGAATTGGAAGAAACGACAACGGACTCCGAAGCGTCCACTGAGAAGCCCGGCTTAGTCGCTGAAATACAGGCTTGGAAAAATTCGGATGGAAAGGAAATCACTGCTGCAATCAAATCTTTCGACGGCACGAATGTAGTATTTGTAATGAGTGGTCGCGAGGTGTCCTACCCGATCAGCAAGCTGTCCGAGGAAAGCCGCAAAAAGATCGAAGAGCTCTCTAAACCGTAGAAAGTCTATTTCCAGATCGATGGCCTACGACAGCGACCTGTCTGACCGGATCTAGCGTTGTCTGAACAAGGCCTGCGTTTCTTTTGAATCCAAACGCATGATCGGTTGGATAGCCTATCCCATCGACGGAAAGATATGTAACAGAGTTGAGGGCACACGCTTGATGGCTCGCGTCGCCCCCGAGGCCTACTAGGAGGCTCTCTCAAAACCCGGAGCAAAGGAAATGGACTTTTACGGGCCGGCCGATGACGGGCTGGGGCTTCGTCGAATTGGACTCTCTCCAACGCGACAAAACGTTGTCGGCGTGGGTTCAAATGGCACTCAATTTTGACCTGCAAGCAAAACGCTTGCGGAAAAAGAAGTGACTAGAGCCAGGCGACAGATGCTTACCCTTCGAACTTCTGAATAAGCAGAGAAGCGTTGTGACCGCCAAATCCAAATGAGTTGGTAAGGGCAATCTTGACGTCCGCCTCCCGAGCCACATTCGGAACATAGTCGAGATCGCAATTGGGATCTTGATTTTCCAGGTTGATTGTCGGCGGAATGACACCTTCCCTGATGGCTTGCACGCATGCAGCAAGCTCAACTCCACCAGCTGCACCGAGAAGGTGACCTGTCATCGATTTGGTCGAGCTGACGATAAGTCCATCCTTCGCATGATCACCGAAGACCTTCTTGATCGCCTTTGTTTCGCAGACATCGCCGAGTCCAGTGGACGTACCGTGCGCATTCACATAATCGACATCTTCAGGCGAAATTCCACTGTGCTTGATTGCCATATCCATGCAGCGCGCTGCTCCATCTCCTTCCGGATGCGGAGAAGTGAGGTGGTGAGCATCGGCAGAGACACCGTAACCGGTAAGCTCAGCATAGATTCGCGCTCCACGCTTCTTCGCGTGCTCCAGTTCCTCGATAACGACTACACCGGCGCCCTCTCCCATCACAAATCCGTCGCGGTCGACATCAAAAGGACGAGATGCACGCTCAGGCTCGTCATTTCTCATGCTGAGAGCCTTCATGTTTCCGAATCCAGCAAGCCCCATCGGGCAAATCGTCGATTCCGAACCTCCGGCA
Source organism: Verrucomicrobiales bacterium (assembly GCA_022424805.1). Lineage (GTDB taxonomy): Bacteria > Verrucomicrobiota > Verrucomicrobiia > Verrucomicrobiales > DEV007 > Arctic95D-9. Next base: position 3,566 of record JAKMGR010000036.1, on the reverse strand, counting down.
ATGAATGCATCGGCATCACCGAATTTGATCATGCGCCAAGCCTCACCGATATTGTGATTCGATGTGGCACAGGCAGTTACAATGCACATATTGGGACCTCGCAGGTCATATTCCATTGATACCATGCCGCTGGAAATGTTTGCGATCATCATGGGAATCGTAAACGGCGAGACGCGGCTCGGAGACTTATTCAGCAAATTTCTGTGCTGTGTCTCCAGGGTTGTGAGCCCACCAATTCCGCTTCCTACCATGCAGCCAAATCGATCACGATCTGTCCGATCAAGATCGACTCCAGAATCCTTCATCGCTATCACGGAGGCCGCCATTCCCATTTGGGCAAAGCGGTCACTGCGACGAGCGTCTTTGGGATTTGAGAAAAACGGGGCAGGATCAAAGTCCTTCACCGTTCCGGCGATCTTGCAGTCATAACCCTTCAGCGCGGGATCCTCGATATTGGATACACCGCTTTTTCCAGCGACCAAATTCGACCAGAACGTGTCGAGATCGCTTCCGACCGGCGACACGACTCCCATACCTGTAATGACGACTCTTCGTTCCATATTTCGTAGGCAACTCGGCCGCAAACTCATCGCGCTTGTATGCCATTGCAAGACGATTTCTCCGGAGGAAAGCGCGTTTTTGCCCACTAAATCTCAATAATTTTTTCCCGCTCATTCATCGCCCCGCATCGCGGGCATTCCGCGAGGTCAAGCTTGGATGAGTCTTCGAAGACGTGATCGCAGATTCCGCAGATTACGAAAAACTTTTTTCGCCTGTTTTCCCGGCCTTTTTGAAAGATCTCGGCAGCAACCCATGCAAAAAAAAACGAACAGAGAATGATGGCGAGAAACACCGCAATCATTCCATCCAGAGTTACACGAAACATGATTCCTACAATTGTTCGGGGGTCCCCGGTTTGTCGGATTCGTTTCCGATTCCTGTGCTGCGTATTGTGATCCTGCCCTCTGCTTCCGTCTCCGATGGCAAAAATCGCAGGGTCGATTCTACCACAGCGGCAAATTGTTCACGATCAGCTTTTTCCAGTGCACCCTCAATCCCGATCACTTCGACACTCCCATCGGGCGCGACGGTTAAATTCACCGAAATTTCTGGCAACGATTCAGCCTGCTCAATGTAGTTCTGCAAGATCGACCAAGGTGCGACTTCACGACCAGAAATTGCTCCGTTTTGGGAAATTGAAAAGCGCGGCGCAGGTGCTTCCAAACGATTCGAATCAATCCCGGATTCAATTGGAGGAGGCAAATTCCACGGATAGGTTGGTGGTTTCAACTGGAGAGCAGAATCCTGGTACGAAGGGCTAAAGCGAACATCGGCGTCTTCGGCTTTCAGCCGAACTCCCGCACGACGGGATGGAGGGAAAAGAAAAACCGTACGGTCTTCAATTCGCTGCATCAGGGCACGGACACCGGGGTCTCCCGAGTCCATCAGAGTAACGGACTCTCCTTTTGCGTCAATTCGAACCGGCGGAGGGTATACAACCTTGAAGAGGTAAAATCCCGCCACATGAATGATCAAGGAGAAAAAGAGAAAACCGATGAGGTATTGCCACGTCTTTTGATTCTTTGTCCAGTTGAAGACAGACGACAACTCCAAATCCTCTGATTGCCCATCTGCCGGAGCTCGCCTCATCGAAAACGGATTCCTCATATCACGAGCCCTCCTGTTGCGTCGCAAAAGATACCTCGAAGCCTTTCCGGAGAACTGCCTGCGAAATTTCCATTACCGTTCCGTAATTGATCGTCTTGTCGCCAAGCAGAATCACCTGCTTTGATCGCAAAATTGCCAGGTCGAGTCGCGATTCAAGGCCCTCTAGGTCGACCCGCTCATCATTGAAATAGAACTCGGAAGAATCATTCGGGATCAAGGTGATGATGTGCGCATCCTCCGCAGAAGGCAGCACAGAATTGGAAAGCGGAAGGTCAACTTCCACACCTGATTTGAGAACAAAATTTGATCCGAAGAGAAAGAATATGAGAAGCAACAGGATCACATCCATGAGCGGCCCCGTGTAGAGCATACCAGCGCGGTCATTCAGTGTCGTTTCCAGTTTCACGTGGATGAGTTACGTTTGAGTTATGCCCATTTGAGAAGGCAGCTATCACCCTCCCTTTTCCTCGCTGCCTTCGTCCTGATCGGGGCGGATCGAGATGATGTCAGTGGGAGCATTCCGAAAATCGCCAATCGCATTCACGATTTCAATCCCGGCACTTTCCATATCGTAAATGATATTCTTCGCGGAAGTACGCAAGTGGGAGTAAAACACGAAAGCCGGAATCGCGACCATGAGCCCTGCTGCAGAAGTAATCAGCGCCTCATAGACGCCTTGTGAAATCTCGGAAACCGTCGCAAAACCTCCCACAGCATTGATCTGAACGAATGTGTCGACAAGCCCAAGGACCGAGCCCAGCAACCCAATGAGCGGTGCGATATAGGCGACCGTGAGGAGAACAGAAAGATGCTTTTCCAACTTGGGAACTTCGAGTTGACCACTTTCCTGAACAATTTCCCGCAGCTCGCTGCGCGGAGAAGAATAACGACGGATCGCAGAGTGAATCACCCTGGCAACTGGGCCCGGTGTAGCAGCGCATTCGGAGAGTGCTTCTGTGTAAGCTTTATTTTTGATGAGGTTTCGGAGACCGAACATCAAATCGCCAACGTCAATCCTCGCGCGGTGAAAGTAGAAGAGTCGCTCCAGAAAAATCGCGATCGCAATGATCGAGCAACCGAACAAAAGCCACATCAGCGGCCCACCCTTGGTGATTAAATCCATTGCTTGTGAATCGTGTTTCGAATCGAAAGAGTCCTGCTTTTTTACCGGGAAAAGAGAACTTATATCATATCCCGCTATTCCGTAAAAGTGCGAATTTGGCCTGCGGGAAGACCATCTTTCAAAAATATTGAGGCCCGGACATGTTGGCTTCTTCTTCCTCTTCATCCGGATCGGCATCGGCATTGGCTCCGGCCGAATTCTTCTGATCATCTTCATCTTCGTCGATCTCAAAGATGTCGAGCGCTGCTTCCTCTTCTTCTGTCTCGGGAGCCGGTTCCTGTATCCCGTCCCCTTCTGGCAGAGGCTGGCAAATATTTTCCTTCTCGCCTTCCTCGTCCTCTTCCAGCTCGAAAATTTTCTCTGAAACTGTTTCGATTGGACCCGGAATTTGCGACGTTTCTGAGTGCTGTATATCCTGCTCCTCTGCGGCTTCGAACTCGACTTCTTCATCGAGTTCAAAAACACCGGCATCCAAGGCTGGCGTAGCGGATTCAACATCTTCCCTCGGCTCGTCTTCCAATTCAAAAATGGACTCAACCGGCTCTAAGGAGGCGGAAGCGGCTTCCGCGGCCTCAGCCTCTTCTCCTAATTCGAAAATGGATTCTTCTTCCTCCGCTTTTTCGCTGGAACCCGACTCTTCAATTACGATCTCCGGCCCCCCCAGATCGAGTAATTCAATCACCGGTTCCGGTTCTGGGATTAGCTCTTCTTCGATTTCTACTTCGGTCTCTACTTCCACTTCAAGTTCTTCATCCAAGGTCTCCTCGGGATCAAC
>JAKMGR010000035.1 GCA_022424805.1 Verrucomicrobiales bacterium | reverse complement strand
TCCCTAAGGATGAAAATCTCGACGCACAGCACCACCCTTCCTGTTCTCCCGCTCGCTCTTGAGCAGGTGCTACTGGGCTAGTCTGCCCGGTCCCGTCTTTTCTCCCAACGTTTGACTCTCGCTTTGTCGGGTGAACCATGTCCCGACGTTTCCCTTTTTTCTCAAATACAGAAAACCCATGAAACCTGAATCCATCCAGAAGTACCGACCGTTCCCAACGGTCGATCTCCCGGACCGGCAGTGGCCGGACCGAACCATCACGCATGCCCCGATCTGGTGCAGCGTTGACCTTCGCGACGGGAATCAGGCACTACCAATTCCCATGAGCGTCGATGAAAAGATTCGCCTCTTCGAGGAACTCGTTCGCATCGGCTTCAAACAAATCGAGGTAGGCTTCCCATCTGCTGCTGATACCGAGTTCAACTTCTTGAGAGCTTTGATCGATCAGGACCGCATTCCCGATGACGTCACCATTCAGGTACTCGTCCAGGCGCGGGATCATCTTATTCGTCGTACTTTCGAAAGTCTCGTTGGCGTCAAAAAGTCGATCGTGCATTTGTACAACTCGACTTCTCCTTTACAGCGCCGAATCACTTTCGGCGACGCGTCACAAGAAAAGATCAAGCAGATCGCAGTCCACGGAGCCGAATTGATCAAGGAACTCGTTCCCACTTTGCCCGACACCGAGATCACCTTGCAGTATTCACCGGAAAGCTTTTCGGACACCGAACTCGATTACGCGCTCGACGTTTGCAACGCCGTTTCTGCAGTCTGGGAGCCAACTCCCGACAAAAAGATCATCCTCAATCTTCCTGCAACCGTCGAGTGGACAACCCCGAACGTTCACGCCGATCAGATCGAATGGTTTTGTCGCCACGTCGACAATCGAGAGAACTCGATCATTAGCTTGCACACCCACAACGATAGAGGCACTGGAATCGCTGCAACCGAACTTGGTTTGCTCGCAGGAGCGGATCGCGTTGAGGGAACCCTCTTCGGAAACGGAGAACGCACCGGAAATCTCGACATCGTCATCGTCGCTTTGAACATGGGCAGCCATGGCATCGAGACCGGACTAGATTTTTCTGACTTGTCTTCGACTCGTCGCATCTACGAAGAGACGACCCGACTCACCGTGCCCGAGCGCCAACCGTATGCGGGTGAATTGGTATTCACCGCCTTTTCGGGAAGCCATCAGGATGCGATCAAGAAGGGCTTTGATCGCCGGACAAAAGATATCGAAAAAGCAGGCGGCGACCATTTCCCCTGGGGCGTCCCCTATCTCACGATCGATCCACAGGACATCGGACGCAGCTACGAAGCGATCATTCGCATCAACAGCCAGAGCGGAAAAGGCGGAGTCGCTTATGTGCTCGATCGCGAACACGGATTTGATCTCCCCAAAGCAATGCACCCTCAAGTTGGCAAGTTCGTCTATGACTGCGCAGACTCGGAAGGCCGCGAGCTTTCCAACGAAGAGATCGGAGACATCTTTTTTCGCGAGTTCGTCAACAATGACGCGCCGATGAATCTCGAGGAGTTTGAACTCGATCACACAGCAATATCGAAAGGCGAAGTTGTCTGCCATGGCACCGTCAGGATCGGAGACGAATCTTTTCGAGGAACCGGGAAAGGGAACGGTCCGATCAATGCTTTTGTCAACATGCTGGAGGAATCCGGACACAAAGATTTTAAGGTGACCGACTATCGAAGCCAGGCATTGCGCGGCGGTTCCGATGCGGATTCGGCTGCCTACGTTCAAGTGCAGGAAGAAAGCACAGGAAAACTGCTCTGGGGATGCGGGATCGATCCGTCGATCGAGATGGCCGGACTCAAGGCTCTGATCTGCGCATGGAATCTTCTCCACACGGCTGAAACGGACGAAGCATGAGCAAAAAAGCGATTCTCTTTGATCTCGACGGGACTCTTCTCGATACGCTGCAAGACCTCGCCGACTCCGGCAACGAGGTCCTCGCCGCGCGCGGATTTCCCTCACACCCAGTCGACGCCTACCGAACTTTCATCGGTAACGGAATGATGAATCTCGTCCGGGACATTTTCCCGGACGGACACCGCCCGGATGAAGGTCAGGAAACAGATCAAGTTCTGGTAGAGTATCGAGAGGCCTACGGACGAAACTGGAAAAACACGACCCGTCCCTACGAAGGAATTAACGAGCTGCTCGATACCCTGACCGAACAGCAAATTCCTATCGGAGTTTTGTCCAATAAGGCGCACGATTTCACCGAGAAATGCGTCGACGCGTTTCTCAGTAACTGGAATTGGGATGTCGTACTCGGCGCTCGAGAAGGAATCCCGAAAAAACCTGATCCCGCCGGAGCAATCGAAGCAGCGGAGCGACTTGGCGTCACCGCGGCAGACTGCTGGTTCGTGGGTGATTCCGACGTCGATATGTTCACTGCCGTGAACGCAGGAATGCATGCCATTGGAGTGAGCTGGGGATTTCGCAGCGTGGAAGAACTACGGGCGGCGGGGGCAGAGATTGTGATACAAAATCCAGCGGAATTGCTTAAATAGGCGGGAAGCAGACTGCCGTTTTATTGAGGGAAATCCTTACTTCTTCGCAGCATCTTACTCTTTTCCTTTTGTTTTATCCAATAGTGTATCAGACGGCGGTTCAGGTTTCCTTTTGGTGGCTTTATTCTTACCTGCCTTACCCTCTCCATCGGTCACTAATTCAG
>JAKMGR010000706.1 GCA_022424805.1 Verrucomicrobiales bacterium | reverse complement strand
CTTAAGGGCGATATGGCCGCAGATCACAGCGACGGGTGAGAAAATCTGGATACAAATGATTCCAAGAATGCCAAACACCATCGCACAGACGCCAGTGCGTCTGCTGGCTTTGATGCGGGAATCCCACCGGGACCGGCCCTTCCAGCAGCTACGATCTGCTTCTTTTGAAAATTGGTCAGTTCCGGTGGCACATCAGGACCTTCGAACCAATCGGCTCGAACTGACTGGGCCTTTTCCCAGTCCGCCATAGTTTCGTTCCAGATCAGGGTGTCGCGGCGGATTGTTCCGGCAGTGATGAGCCCAGGCAGTTCAGCCTCAGCGACTTCGTGCTGGTTATCGTTGTCGTCCGCGTAGAACCAACTCATCAATCGAATTTGCAATATTTGCGGAATGAGGCAAGACGCGCCTCGAAGTCATCCTTTTCCAATTTCTGAAGCGCGTGGGTCGAGAAACTCTCGCAGGTATAGCTTGCCAGGATCGTGCCGCGTGCAATTGCGCTGGTGAGGTCGTCGAAAGAAAATTCGTCTTTCCCGAGGCTTGATAGGTAACCGGCCGCGCCACCGATGAAGCTGTCGCCAGCACCAGTCGGGTCAAACACGTCGTGTAAAGGGAAAGCAGGACAGGCGAAGAAATCGTCCTCACTGAACAACATCGCGCCGTGCTCGCCTTTCTTCACAATCACATACTTGGGCCCCATCTCACGCAGGGCCCTTCCGGCGGCGACGACGTTCGAAGTGTCCATCATCAGCTTTGCTTCGCTGTCATTGAGGACGAGCAAATCGATGCGCTGTAGCAGTCGCTCCAACTCATCGCGTGAAATCTGGATCCAGAGATCCATCGTGTCTGCGATGGTGAAAGAGGGGCTTTCACCGAGTTGGTCGACGACGTCGTGCTGGTTGAGCGGGTGAGCATTCGCGAGCAGATTGATCTTCACGTCCTTCTGCGAGTCAGCCACAGCGGGCTTCCACGACTCGAGCACGTTGAGAGCTACTTCGAGTGTCTCCCGGTCGTTCATGTCTTCCATATACTCGCCGGTCCAGCGAAAGGTTTCCCCCTCGGAGAATTCGATGCCGTCGAGATTGATGTCGTGACTCTTGAGAAGGGTAAGATGCTCTTCAGGAAAATCGTGACCAACGACTCCAACGATATGGGAAGGAGCAAAAAAGCTCGCGGCGATGGCAGCGTAGGAAGCAGAGCCGCCGAGGAGGTTTTCCTGAGAAGCCTTCTGGGTTTTGACATGGTCGATCGCGATGGATCCGGATACGAGGACGCTCATAGGAAGTGAAAGGTAGAGAGTAAAAAGTGAAAGGTGTCAGGTCGCCTGCGGCGAGTATAAAATTTCCTTGGACTCGCGGACGTAAGCAGCGATGTCGGGTGCTTGCAAGATTCCTGATACAATAACGGCGCGTTTGGCTCCTGCAGCGACGACATCGGGAAGATTCTCTTTTTTGATCCCGCCAATGCAGAAAATGGGAAGATCGGGATGCGCAGCATGGACAGTTTGGATTTCCTCCGTGCCGATCGGTGTGTAAGTCGGCTTCGTTGGCGTGGAAAAAAGCGGACCAAATCCAATGCAGTCGGTTTGTGGATTAGACGCTGCTTTTGCTGCCTGATCGACGCTGTGAGTCGATCTTCCGACCAGCATCTCGTCTCCCACGATAGCCCGGACGTCGTCCATCGAGGCATCGTCCTGGCCGACGTGAACTCCGTCGGAGCCGACTGCGGCAGCAATTTCCGCGTGATCGTTGACGATGAATGGGACCTCACCGTCTCGGCAAAGCGGAAGCAAATCCCGCGCCCAGCGTTCGATGTCGTTCGGCTCGTGGCCCTTGGCACGGAGTTGAATTACGTCGATCCCGCCGGCGATCATTTCACGTGTGACCCTGACAAGATCGTCTGGAGCGGCGTAGCCGAGGTCGACAATGCCATAGAGTTGTGCCGAAAACAGAGTCGAGCGAGCCATGGTCGATACTCAACAGGGCTAGCTCGAGGAGTCAACCCTGTTGGGTGGCAGGCTCAACAGGGTCTAATCGTCACTTCTCTAACAAAAATCAACAATGCAAAAATTATCACTGGGAATAGTGGCGCGATTGGCGGAAAGCGTTAGAATCTTCCTCCACACGATTAAATGAGAGCATCTCGCTATCAAACCGACACTGCCGATCCATCGCAATTTGCCCCCGGGCAGCGCTGGGTAAGTGAAACACAGACGGAATATGGGCTCGCCCTCATCTTGAAGGCGGACCTGACAGTCGTTCAGGCATTTTTTCCGGCAGTGAACGAGACGCTGACCTATGCCGCGCGGAACGCTCCGCTTCGCCGTGTCGAATTCGAGCCGGGGGATACGGTCAAGGATCAGCAGGGGAATTCTTTCGAGGTTTCGAAAATTCGTGAGGAGAACAAGTGCCTGATTTACATCGATTCTGAGGGGAACGAACTCGCCGAGAGCAGCCTCTCTGACACCATGAATGTGCAGCGCCCGGAGCAGCGACTCCTCTCCGGCGTCAGCGATGAACCGCGCCTCTGGAGTATCCGGCAGTCGGCGATTCGAAATCAGCAGGAGGCCCGATCCAGCGAAGTTCGCGGACTGGTCGGAGGGCGTGTTTCACTGATACCCCATCAGCTGTTCATTGCGGAAGAAGTGGCCAATCGGCAAGCTCCTCGCGTTTTGCTGGCCGACGAAGTGGGTTTGGGAAAAACGATCGAAGCCTGCCTGATTTTGCAGCGACTTCACCTCACGGGTCGCGCCAAGCGGATTCTTATTCTCGTTCCCGATGCCTTGGTGAATCAGTGGTTCGTCGAGCTGTATCGCCGTTTCGCGATGTCTTTCGCAATTTTTGACGAGGAACGTGCTGCGGCTATCGAAGCTGGAGACGAAAACAAAGAGGCGAATCCGTTTTTTGACGACCAGCTCATTCTCTGCGCGACGTCTTGGCTCTCAGGAAATCCAAAACGCGCCGAGCAGGCTGCTGCGGGCGAGTGGGATCTCACGATCGTGGATGAGGCGCACCACCTCGAGTGGACAATGGAGTCTTCGAGTCCGGAATACGATACGGTCGAGGCGATTGCAGTAAAGTCAGCTGGATTGCTTCTCCTGACCGCGACGCCGGAACAACTTGGCCAGGAGGGGCACTTCGCTCGCCTTCGGCTTCTCGATCCGGCCCGTTTTTCTGACCTTCAGGAATTTGTCGAAGAATCAGAGCAGTATCAGAGAATCTCTGACCTCGCGGATCGTCTTGCCAGTGGAGAATCCACTCGCAAAGCTGATCAGAAATTGCTCGTTGAACTGCTCGGTGAGGAAAGGGCAGAGATGCTGGCTGCGAGCGACACACCTGCAAATCGCGATGCCTGTCGCGCTGCCCTGATCGATCTTCATGGCCCGGGCCGAGTCCTCTTTCGAAACCGCCGCATTGTACTTGATACCTTTCCTCAGCGAATTGCGCACCTCTGTCCGCTCGATGCGACGACGGATGCGCATAATGCTTTCGAGACCAAGGTCGACTGGCTTGTCGAGCTGATGAAAAGTCGTCCAGATGAAAAAATCCTTCTCATCACCCACCTACGTGAGACGGTGGAGGCAATCGAAGAGGCTCTCCGCGAACGAATCAGCGCACAGGCGACTGTTTTCCACGAAGGGCTCAGCTTGCTGAAGCGGGACAAGAATGCGGCCTGGTTTGCCGATGAAGAAATGGGCGCGCGGATTATGCTTTGCTCCGAGATCGGATCGGAGGGACGGAATTTCCAGTTCGCCCATCATCTAGTGCTTTTCGATCTGCCAGGCGATCCCGGATTACTGGAGCAGCGCATCGGGCGTCTCGACCGTATCGGGCAGAACGAGGACATTCATATCCATATCCCGATCATCGAAGGAGAGCCGGAGGAAATGCTCGCGCTCTGGTATCACAACGGGCTCGGTGCTTTTGAAAATACCCTGCACGGTTCCGGGCCGATCTATCGCGAGTTTGGCGAGAAGATAGCATCGCTTGCAGAGGCATCGGCGGACGGGCGCAAAGAAGCTATGCCACTGCTTCTCGACGAGACGAAAGAGTTCAAAGAGAAGATCGATCGCGAATTGGAAGAGGGCCGAGATCATCTCCTTGAAGTCAGCTCTTTCGATCGCGATCAGGGTCAGGCGCTCGTTTCTCAAATTGAAGATCTCGACGAGGATACCCGGCTCGAATACCTCATGCTGAAGCTCTTCGACCACTTCGGTGTAACGGTCGAAGATCTGGACGAGCGGTCCTATGTGTTACTTCCCGAGCATCTTTTCTCAGCCGAAGCCTTTCCCGGTATTCCGGAGGACGGTATTTCTGTAACTTTCTCTCGCGAAGTCGCTCTGACACGGGAAGACATCACTTTTCTTTCTCACGATCATCCGATGGTGATCAGTGCGATCGATTCCTTTCTATCCAAAGACCATGGTAACTCAGGATTTTTCCGTTTGGAAAAAGCGGGGGAGCAACTGCTCATGGTTGAGACTGTTTCTGTTTTGGAGTGCATTGCTCCCGCCCATCTGCATGCGGATCGATTTCTCCCGGCGCGACCGATTCGACAAATCATCGATCAGAAAGGGCGCGACCGGACGGAGGATTTCACGATCGAGCGAATTCGAAAAGACGGTCGACCGGGCCCATCCACTTTCCTTCGTGAAAAATCGACGGCCCTCAAGGGAGCCGTTCCACCATTGTTGGAGGTCGCGGAAAATAAGGGCGAAGACATTGCCGACAAATACCGTGCCGAAGCGATCGAGAAAATGAGCGAACTCTACGATGGTGAAATAGATCGCCTTGTTCGCCTTCGTGAAATGGGCCATCCCGTTCGCGAAGAAGAGATCGAGCTTGCTCGAGAGGAAAAAGAGCAATTGAAGAAATACCTTGGCGACACCCCGCTGAAGATGGACTCCGTTCGTCTGATCCTCGCAATGACCTGATCTGCCGCGAGAAAGTCATTCCATTCCTCATCCTTGAAAAGTCGCCCTTTCTGCGGGACTATCCGCTTTCTACCGTTCCCTCATGCCCGGCCCTGGAAAACGTTCGTCGAAGAGTCGACGAACTCGAACCGGTAAGCGCGCTTCCTCCTCGTCGCGAAAGTCTCGTACGTCGAAGAAGTCGCGTCGGAAATCCGAAGCCCGATGGTTTCATCACCCGCTGTTCCGATTTGTCGTTGTGGCAGGTCTTTTCGCCGCCGCGGTCGCGTTGCTGATCGGGTTGATGGTGCTCTTTCATTACGACCGTCTCGCGGCACGGTACGACCTTTCCGCTGTCGGGCGATCCCCCCTGGAGACAGAGGTGTTTGACGCGACAGGCGCAAGAATCGGTTACCTTCATGGGGAAGACGTTGGCATGCCAGTGCCGCTGGAGTCTGTTTCTCCGCATTTCCTCAACGCGTTGATCGCGAGAGAGGATTCGCGCTTTTACCGCCACCACGGGATTGATCGATATGGTTTGGTCAGGGCCTGGATTCGCAATGCGAAGGAAAAGCGAGCCGTCCAGGGAGCGAGTACGATCACGATGCAACTCACCCGAATGACCTACGGACTTACCGGGAAAACGATTCAGCGCAAGTTGCTCGAAATGGCGATCGCGCGGCGAATCGAAAAGCATTACTCCAAAAACGACATCCTCTCCCAGTATGTGAACCGTGTTTTTCTCGGGACCGGGATGAATGGAATCGAGCAAGCGGCGCAGGGCTATTTTGGCAAGTCTTCCGCTGATCTCACCATGCCGGAGGCTGCGATGATTGCGGGGGTCATACGCGCACCGAACGGATTTTCTCCCTTCCGTCATTACGAGACCGCGTTGCGCGAAATGCGGGGAACGCTCGGGCGGATGGAGGACGAGGGAATGATCACGAAAAAGGAACTCGCTCGCTATCGAGACATGCGTCCGGTCGTTCTTGATCAGGACCGCTGGATGAGAATGCTGCGTGAGCAGAGCAAAGTATCGGGTGATTCCTACCTCCTGAAAATGATTGAGGAAAAAGTCGGGGAGTTGCTGCCTTCCTATGTCGGCATCGGCGGTATGAAGATCCAGACAACCATCGACATGCGCCTCCAGTCGGCAGTGGAAATTGCGGTGGAAGAGCGATTGCGAGCTCTCGAATCCCAGCCGGGATACAGCCACCCCACCGTAGCCGGGTATCAGTCTGGCAATCCGCAATACCTGCAAGCGGCTGTGACGATACTTGAGAACCACTCGGGGGCGATGCGCGCGATGCTGGGAGGACGGGCGTATCACGATAGCGCTTTCAATCGGGCGACCCAGTCACGTCGACCGATGGGGTCGATTTTCAAACCGCTTGTGTATGGAACCGCCTTTGAGCGCAGACTTTTTCCGGGAATGCTGATCAGCGACGGGCGGATCGCTCCGGGGGAAATCTCATGGGATGACGAAGGATGGGATCCGCAGAACTCCGATGGCGTCTTTGGTGACTATCTTCCAGCGGAGCAGGGACTAATTCGTTCGCGCAATACGATGACTGCGCGAGTTGGTGAGTGGTCGGGCATCGAAACCGTTCTCACAATGATGGAACATGCGGGGCTCGGAGTGGTTGAGGGAGAAGTATCACCAACTGTCTACATTGGCACGACCGGTGCAAATGTCGGAAACGTAGCCAGTGCCTACTCGGTCTTCGCTACTGGGGGAGTGAGGTATAAGCCGCATTCTATTCTGTCCGTTCAGGATCGAGACGGGGTCACGATCTACCAGCACGAGGACGAAAGCTACCAGGTGATGTCGAGTGGCGCGGCATGGCTCACCTCGAGCATTCTCAAGCGTGTCCTCGAAGATGGCGGCACGGGTGCGAGCCTCCGCGAAATGGGGTTCACTGCGCCGGCCGGAGGAAAAACCGGGACAACGAATGATTTTTACGATGCCTGGTTCGCCGGATACACCAGTCGCTTATCCGGAAGCATCTGGGTTGGCCTCGATCAGCCGCAGCCGATCTACGATGGAGCCTACGGTGGAAAAATTGCGATGCCAATCTGGTTCGACATTATGATGGCAGCGGAACAGATCGGCTACGACTTCGCTGCTCTCGCCGAACCCGAAGAAGTGATTGAGATGCAACTTTGTCGAAGCACAGGTCTGCTCGCGAACGATCGCTGCGGGGCTGCCGGGACAGTTTATGTCGAGCAAGTCCCGCACGATCTGATACCGCGGGAATTCTGTGAGGGACATTGATTCTCACTCCGACCTCCCATACAAGTGCTCGCCCTTTCGTGACGCCTGCAGTGCCTCGACAGTATCGACTTTTGCTCCCGGATCGGCCTCTTCCCGCATCCACTCATCGAGAGCAGCGGTAAGTTGTGCTTTTGTCTCGGCATAGCCATCGTCGATGGCGAGATTCTTCATCTCGTAGGGATCTTCGAGTGTGTTGTATAGCTGAACGGGCGGCCGGCTCATGTAGCGTTTGATGCTGGCGTAGCTGTTGGGCTTTTTCATGGGATCGTCACCCATCCAGGTGGCCCAGTAGGGATTGTTGAGACGACCTCCTCCCATGAGATGCTTTTCAATGTAGAGCTCGTTTGGCAGGAGATTTCGAATGAGGCGAAACTTGCCGTTGGTAATGGATCGAATCGGATAGCGCGGACCCTCTGGAAGATTGTTGTGGAGGCCGTAAGCATACTGACGATGAACATCTGATTCGCCTCGGAGAACTTCAGCAAAGCTGCTGCCATCCCACTGCGATTCGGCTTTTCCCCCGGCGAGAGAGACGAAGGTGGGGGCGAAGTCGGCGTATTGAACCAGGGCATCGGTGCGCTTGCCTGCAGGGACCTTTCCCGGCCATTCGGCGACAAGGGCGGTGTGAACTCCGGTATTCCAGTTCGTCCATTTGCAGCCGGGAAATTGCGACCCTTGTTCGGAAGTGAACATGACGAGGGTGTCATCTCGTTTTCCGCTCTTGTCGAGTGCGGCGAGGATGTCCCCGATCTGCTGATCCATGTAGGTGATCTCGGCGAGGTAGTCAGAAAAGCGTTCTCGCGTGACCGGGGTGTCGGCCAGGTTGGGTGGCAGCTTCAGCTTCTTTTTGGGATATTGCGATGCATCGCCCATGACCCAGGGGATGTGTGACTCGACGAGACAGATGACGAGGCAGAACGGATCGTCTCCTCTCATGTATTCGAGTGCGGGAGCGAGATCGTGAGCTTCGGTAGGGTCGCGCACGCAGCTTTTATCAAAGCCCTCGACCATATCGAAAGGGAAAGACTCCTGCGGTTTGACGTGGATTTTTCCGGCAATGCCGACCTTGTATCCCAGCGGGCGCAAAAAGTGGGGGAGGCTGCGAGTGCCGGGTCGACTTGCCGAATGATTCCAGGCGCAGCCATTGCTCATGGGGTATTGGCCAGTGTAGAGTTCTGCGCGGCAAGGTTGGCACATCGCGGTCGCAAGGTAAGCCTGATTGAAAGTGAGTCCGCGCTCTGCCATGGCATCGAGATGCGGAGTCTTCGCATTCTGTCCTCCGTAGAGAGGCAGGTCGTTGTAGGTGCAATCGTCTCCAACGATGAGTACGATGTTGGGTGCCGCATGCACAGCACAGGAGAAAAGGAGTAGAGCAGCAAAGATGTAGAGGATGGATTTCATGGTAGCACAGAAAATTTTACCCTTTGGAAGAAGTGAGCGGAGACTGAGTAAGCTCGGCCTCGACGCCGGGCAGTAGCATCGGCAACAATTCCTCCAAAACGGAAAGTTCGCCGGTCGTTTCGATGTGAATTTCAGAATTTTCTTCGGAGGAATCAGACGCCTTGGGAAGTAGCTCGGCAACACGAAGCGCTACTGCGGGGCCGGTATCAATGAGAGAGACGGATTCAGGGATTCGGCTTCGAATGGCAGGACTCAGAAAAGGATAGTGTGTGCAGCCCAGGACAAGAGCATCGGCCCCGGCATCGAGCATCGGTGCGACGGCTTCATCAATTGTAGCGTCCACTTCGGAGCCATCCAGCTTTCCGGCTTCCACCAATTCAACAAACTTCGGACAGGGGCGTGTAATGACGCGGACTCCGTCGGCATGGG
>JAKMGR010000699.1 GCA_022424805.1 Verrucomicrobiales bacterium | reverse complement strand
GTAGCAACTTTTTGTCTGCGCTCGATGTAGCCGAGCGTGAAGAAATCGCCGCTGAATTGGTGGAGAAGAATCTCAAATGGGGCGCAGCAGGTTTGACCGTCGATTTCCGCGAGACGGATGAGAAGTTTCAGGAAGGAATGGCGGAACTTCCGAAACACGCGGCAGCACTTCGGAATGCTGGAGCGACGCGGGCGGGAACCTGGCTCAAGCCGTTTCACGGTTCGCTTCACTATCTCGCCAATTTTCGCCAGCACGTGACGCGCCTTCGCGAGATCATGAAGGTCTACAATGATCACGGGATCCGCTTCGGGTTGGAATATGTGGGAACGAAAACACTTTGGACGAGCAAGTTGCATCCTTTCATTCACACGATGGTCGAGACCAAGGAATTGATTGCCGAAGTTAATCAGCCGAATCTCGGTTTTGTCCTCGACAGCTGGCATTGGTATACCGCTGGAGAGTCGCCAGATCATATTCGAACCCTAACGAACGCCGATATTGTGGTCTGCGACCTCAATGACGCTCCTAAGGAAATCCCGGTGGAAGAGCAAAAAGATAATCAGAGGGAGCTTCCTGCAGCTACGGGAGTGATCGACATCAAAGGATTTCTCAACGCCCTCGTTGATGTCGGCTTCGATGGCCCAGTGCGGGCCGAGCCTTTCAATAAAACTCTTAATCAGCTGGATAATGACCCAGCTGCCGAAGCGACCGTTACCGCGATTCGTAAAGCCATCACAGTGGCGGGTCTTTGAATGGGCATGGACGAAGGAACGACTCGTTGGTAGTGCAAAAGCCTGAGTCTGCCTCCACCTTTACCTATACGCCTTCGCCTTTTCAGGAACGACGCCTAGCTTCTCGTAATTGAACCCGCTTTCTAGCGGCTCATATTTTCCAACGATATCGACACTTCGATCGGACGAAATGTCCTTTTCCATATCCAGCCCCCAATACACCGCGTTGATGACAAGGCGGCGTAATCCGGCGCTTTCGAGATCCCTCGCGCTGCCCATCGTGGACTGAAAAACTCGAGCCAGTTTTCCGTCGCTTGTCTCCCAGGTTTTGCTCCAGGCGACGGGGAGGGGTTCTTTTTTCGGATTGGGAAGGTCTTCGGGTTTTCTCCCCATGAGGGGCTGCCCCCAGACGAGAGCGGTGCATCCTTCGGGCAGACTTGCTCCTTCCTTGTAGGTGCGGTAGACATCCGATGGCCCCCAGATGTCTTCCACTCCCTGGACGATCGGATGCTCGGCATGGGCTTCGTCAATGCTTCCCCGCGTGGAGTCGGCATGCCAGCGGCCATGATGTCCCATGAAGGCGCCGCCGAGAATATCCCGACCGAAATTCAGTTTCTTTCCGTTCTTTTCATAAGGGAGCGCTCCCCGAAAACCATGGTTACCCGTTCGCAACGAGAGGATCGGTTTTCCGGAATCAAGATACGAGACGATCTGATTCAACTGCTCCTCGGAAAGAGTCAGGAGACGAGGGAAAAAGATCACGAGATCTGCAGATGCCAGATGTTCGAGCCCGGGGATTCTATGTTGCTGAAACTGGTCTTCTTCCCCCTTTTTGGGATACACCGGCAGGGTTGGGTCGACCTCGCCTTTGTCGTTCACACCAAAGAGAACGGTGCAGTCAAAGCCGTGATGCGTGCTGAGAATTTTTGCCATCATCGGCATGGCCTGCTCACTCCGATATTCCTGATCGGCCGCGATGAGAATGACGTGTTTCCCTTTCCCCGGTTCTTCTCCACCTGAGTAGGTCAGCCAGCTTTCATTCTCCGGAACGGGATGTCCCAACGCGAGTGTGAGTCCGGAAGAGAGAAAGAGGAAAAAGATTCGGGCAGTCATGGAGCAGGAGAGTAAATCGAAATCCGGGTTGTCACTCCTTCGGAATTTCATTCACGGTGTAGTAGGCCTTTTTGTGAAGGAGCGGTCTCCCTTCCTGAGATGTCATCCGCGTGAGATCGAAATCGTGAATGTGACCTTCCACCACTTGATCCAGATATATCCGGGCAGACATTCCGTCGGGTGAGGGGACTGCCTTCGTCACCTTCGGTGTCGTGTGATCGACTTCCGGGCTTCCATATCCTGCCGCATACTTGTGAGTGTAAGTGGTGACTTCGTAGACTTCGGGGGATGCCGCAAGGTCGAGGTTCACTGGTTTGGTGAACGCAAAATGGAATCCGTCTTTCCGTATCGTAATCTCCCGAATCTCAAAGGGGGTCTTTCCGCTCCAGTCGATTCGCTGAATCGCAAAAGGCTCCGTGCCACGAACGGGCCACTGACGGTTTGTTGTGAAACCTCCCGCAATGAGTTGGCCCTTGGGTGAGAACTCAACGTTCATGATTCCTGTGGCAAGCCCCTCTCGGAAAGGATAGCAAGCTCCCTGCCAGACTCCGTTCACCTGCTCCGTCGTCGCCCGCAGGATGATACTGAGCGTGTAGTCGCCGAGAAAAATCTGATTCTCAAATGGCCCGAATTTTCCACTCGTTTGATTAAGTCGGAATCCAGAAATGGATCGTCCCATCTTGATGTAGGGAAAGCGGATCGCCGGGGGTACGAGCTCTTTGACTCGCTTCTTTTCGACCTGAAGGCGTGATGGGGTATTTGGCTCGACGGCCGGTGCCTCCATTCCCGGAACAAAGCGATACCAATTGTAGCTCGCGGGATGTCCGAGGAATCCTCCGGGCTTAAGATGCTTCAGGGAACAGCTCCCGTTCCAGGGGCCCTGACTTTCGAT
>JAKMGR010000698.1 GCA_022424805.1 Verrucomicrobiales bacterium | reverse complement strand
GCAGGAAATGGTTCAACATTTCCAGCGTGGCGATTGGGTTGCGAAAATCATGAACAATCCCAGTCATCATCGTACCAAGCAAACTGAGGCGTTCGGTTTCTACCAACTTATCAATAAAAACCGAGTTGGTGGAACGCAAATTGGTAGCCACATGTTGTGCAAACCAAAGAGGAGAACCGGACGATTGGGATAAAAAACGCTCGATCTCTTGTTTTTCGATTTTCCCCAAAGTTACATGGGAATTAGCAGTCGCCCTGGCTGACCGATTTCCACCATCCAGTAAAGACATTTCACCGAAAAAATCACCGGAGGATTGAACAAACAACGTCTCCTGATTACCGCCTCGCCCCTGTTTGGATATTCGTATCTTACCTTCCAGAACAAGATACAGATGAGATCCCTCATCACCTTCTTCAAAGATTATCTCACCCTCGCCAAATGAGAGCTCGGTGATCTTAAGATTCAGATTTCTCACTTCCTCTTTGGAACTCTTAGCAAAAAGGGCACTGTCGAGAAATCGCTCATCATAGGTTCCAACAATCCCGGCCTCAACACCAATTGAATCACAACTACCCCCGGAGTCTATTCCGGACGCTGAAGGAACTACGAAATCAGCACCACAAACACTGCACCGCACTTGCCGCCCTTCCATCCCGGGAGCCGGCTCTGACTCAGCGGCGCACTTTCGACACTTGTAACTCATTGTCTAGAAGCAAATAATCGGGTAAATAGAAACATTGTCAACGTCACAGGCAAAACCCGCTTCTGCTTTTCTGAGTTTGCTGAATTAGTTGCCTGCCTGCACCCCCTCAAACCCAATAGGACCGGCGCCCCGATTAGAACCCCTTGAAAAAGCAAGCCCCTATCAGTAAGCGCAAAACAGATGAAAATTCATTTCAAGTGGCGCGAGCATTTTTTGATCTCATCCCACGCTACAGGGCGTTGGCCCGCCTTTGCTTTCAAGACTCGACCTTACGGTTGTAGCACTCACCGTACGCGTCGTTTGCCGTGTAGTAGTAGTGATAGGGATCCGCTGCACTACCCGGCTTCTGAGGCATTCGATTAAGGACCAGTCCGGAGATTTCCCGCACGGAACCGGCGAGCTGGGTTTTCGCACGCTTCACACTGCTAGCGGGTGTCCTATTCGCATCGGCCACGAGAAGCGCATTGTCCACCTCAGAGCCAAAAAGTAACGCATCAGAGACTGAGTTGACCGGGGGGCTGTCGATGACGACGCGATCATATCGCTCCACAGCCTTTTCAAGAAGGTGGTTCATCCGGATGCTTCCGAGCAGTTCTGCCGGGCGATCAGTGGCGTGTTCTCCGCCAGTGAGAAGATCGAGATTTGGAATGCCGGACTCAACAACTGCGGTTTCCCATTTTTCCAAGTCATTGAGAGCCCCTACCGTACCTGCTCCGGGTGTTTTCAGGCCGAATATACGATCGATAACGGGGCGACGCAGGTCCGCTTCAATCAATAGGGTTTTCATGTTCAGTTGCGAAGCGTAAGCAACGGCAAGATTCGCGGAGACGAAACTTTTTCCTTCCCCGGGAAGAGAACTTGTAATCAGGATTGACCGGGAAGAACTGCCTTTGTCGTTTGAGTTGTAGCTCGAAAAATCTTGCAGAGCCAGTGAGGCCCGAAGCGATCGAAAAGCTTCGGCGACCGGACTGCCGGGATCCGACAGCATTATGAGTGGTTTGATCTTTTTTTGGATTCGTTTGTCTTCCGGAATGGCAGCCATTACGGGAAGGCCGATTTTCTGCTCAGCTCGATCCACCGTACGCAACTTGTTGTCCAAGAAGTGTGATCCCGCCACCAAAAAGAAGCCCAAGCCGCCACCGATCAAGATTCCTGCCGCGAGGACAAGCAACCCCTTAGGTTTGACCGGTTCAGAGGGGAGGTAGGCATCTTCTGAAATTTCGACTGACTCAACGTCGAGTTGACTACTGACGTCCATCTCCTCGAGTCGAGCGACTACGGATTCAAACAGTGCCTGGCTGGTGGCAACCTCTCCAGCCAGACTCTCGCGATGTGCGAAAAGGAATTCGAATTCCTCCTTGGCCAGACGCTTGTTTTCGTTTGGCGGGCGCGTGACGGAGCCCTCTGTCGCTACCGTTATTTTCGAGTGTTCAGATACAAGTGGGCGAATCTCTTTCAGCATGAGGTCCAAGGCTGCGTTCTTTTCCTCGATGAGGCTACGGAGTTGAAGAACGGAGGGGTGAGCATCGGCATAGCGCTGTCGCAATGATGTAAGTTCGTCCTCGTTTTCCTTCACGACATTCTGGATTTCGACTGCCTCGTCCAACTTTTGAAGGATCGCCTGAGACTTGCGCAATCGTCCACCGATTCGTTCTGCTTCCCGCATGAGCGAATCAACGGCGGACGCCGTTGAACCGCTGCGTTTTTCCGAGCGCTCCCGAATAAACTCCTCGACCAGCGCGTTGGCGAGGTCTCGTGCTAAGATCCGGTCGGTGTGCTCGACCGATACATTGATGAGGCGTGTACCTCGCTCCAGTGAGATAGTCACCCACTCCGCCACCAATTCCCACTGCCGTGGAGTTCCCTGAATATCGGGAGAGTCCTCGAAACTTGCCTGGAATGCGGCGCTTCCCCCGATGTTCTCGCGTTCCACGGCCCTTCCAATCAGCGAGATTCGACGAAGATTCCTCTCGATGGTTTTCAGGACCTCATCGCCAGTGTAATCCTGGGCCTCAAACCCTGCGGCATTCTCGCGCTGTTCAGGGATTTCCAGTAAAGCAGTAGCACGAAACACCGGCGTTGTGAATTGAAGGTATGCCAGCCCGACTGCGAGCCCTGCCAGGAGGCAGCCGAGAATCACCCATTTCCCCACAAGGAGGGAAAACAGCAATTGGCGAAGATCGATTTCGTCTTCGCTTCCTCCATGCGACTCACTGAAATTACTTCCTTCCATGGCACAACAACTAAAAGAAACTTTCGGCCACCGTGATCAGATCATCGGGAGATACGAGAACCGGAGCTATACTGCGTTCGGATGCGAGGCGTTTTCCGTTGATTAGATAAATCTTCTCCTCTCCTCCCAGCTGTCTTTTGAGAGTGATGCGCTTTGGGTTTGCAATTTCCGTGTATCCTCCCGCGAGAGCGATCACGTCAAGGATGTTGAGGGTCCTGTCGTTGGGGAGTTCGATTAAGCCGGGCTTATTCACCTGTCCCATGACGGTCACACTACGGGGCGCGTGTTCGCCGACAGTGACGACATCGCGCGGGCGCATCAGGAAAAGATCCTCTTGCCCTCCTCTCATTATTCTTTCTACATCGAGCCGTATGATTCGTGGACCACCGCCTGACAAGCGTCGGACCACGACTTGAGCAGGATCCGCCGAATCGGAGAGCCCACCCGCCAGCGCCAAGGCACTAAGAATGTCGAGTGATTCACCGGAAGGAAACTCGACCAGACCCGGTCGATTAACTTGCCCCATGACGGTCACTCGCTCCTCCACCTCCTCCGGTACACTGACCACATCTCCGGCAATTACAAAAAACGGCTCCTTCGCTTCGTTCATGGCCGATATACGCGCATCGAGCCGAATAACCTGCGA
>JAKMGR010000693.1 GCA_022424805.1 Verrucomicrobiales bacterium | reverse complement strand
ACCCACGGAAGGCCCTGCCCAGAAGAAATTGAGGATGAAAGCGATGATCATCAAGCCAACAAAAACCTTCATCAGCTTTTCGATGTATTGATAGAGGTTCTTCGCGAAATACAGAATCGCTACGATAATCCCGTTGGTAACGAGCAAAGTCAGAACAATCGCGAGGGTGGAAAACTCCTTGCCCACCATCGGTTCTAATCCGGCAACGACCGCCATGTTGTTGCTCGACTGAAAGCCTGCCACAATCACAAAAGCGGCCACTCCGATAATCCCTCCGGACCATTTTCCGAGACGCGAACTCAACTCGCCGCAGAGCGATTTTTCCATCGTCGTCCCCAGCCATGCCGCAAGCGATGCAAGGCCAATCAGGAGAATGAGAACACCTCCGAGGACCCATAGCGCGTCATAACCGAAGGAAGCACCGACCTTTGTGCTTGTCGTTATACTTCCAGGCCCCAAAACAACAGCCGCGACCACAATCGCCGGCCCTACAGATTGCAGAAACTTTTTCACGCTTTGATGGAATCAGAAAGGTGCTACTCGAGCGAGGACTTTATTGCGGGATGCTAGAGAAAAACCCTAACGCGATACCCACTTGACTCCCTCGCCGAACCCTGTTTGCTCCCCCACGCTACCCTATTACCTCATGTCCCAACTCACCATCGTCGCTGATATTTTAGCCAAGCCGGATCAGGTTGAATTCCTGAAAGCAAAACTCGAAGCTCTCATTCCTCCGACCCTGGAGGAAGAAGGCTGCGTGCAATACGATCTGCACGTCGACAACAATAATCCGGCGCACTTCCTTTTCTACGAAAACTGGGAGTCACGGGAGCTCTGGCTGAAGCACATGGAAACCGATCACATCAAGGCGCATATCGCAGCGACAGAAGATGCGGTTGAGTCGGTGGCTCTACATGAGATGCGACGCGCTTGAGCGCGAACGTTCAACATTCAGCTTCCAACGCTCAACTCTCAAGTCCATTGCGTTGCGCTGGTCGACTGCCTCCGTGCGGGGATGCCCTGGCCTACATTTTTTAAAAGAACGCGTCCGGTAAGAACGTAAGCCAGCCCGTCCCCGGGGTGGCGGCAGAGCTTTGGCGCGCCCGAAACTCTCTCAAACCCGCACTCGCTCAAACACTTCCGTCCACCTCTGCACCGCTTCAATGTTCACCAATGGCGTTCCTCACAGATTCACGGCGAAGTATAGAATCGTTGCAGAACTGCCTTTGCTCTCCTCGTTTTCTGACTTCGCCGTCCGAATCGCGATCTGATGGTAGGCATTGCTGAGTCCATCGGCGAGGATGACACTGCGGGGATAGTTCAGACTTTTGCTGAAATGATGATACAGCTCGACGCGCTTCCACTCCCCGGCATCGATGCTGACTTCAATGGCGCCTGCATCCGGACCGGCGAGGACGAACGCTCCGATCATGTTCCCTTGGAAGGTGTAGTAGAGGTATTCTCCTTCTGACTCAGATCGCAGGGCCTGGAATCTGGTGTAGTCGGCTCGAATTTGTCCGACAGGCAGGAGCTCTTTGGAAACCGAAGCAAACTCCCATCCCCCCAGCCAGTTCAGGGCCCGTGGGTCGACACGTTTGGCTCCATAGTAGGATTTTTCGTCGAGCGGGTCAGGCAGCGTCACCTGCTGTGGTGTTTCGCCGGAGATGGTTTTCTTGATCACCATGGTAATGAGCCCACTCGCAAATTCATAACCTTTCTGATTCGGGTGCGTTCCCTTGTAGTCTTCTTCCCAGGTCATTCGGTCTGCCGAGATTTCGGTCGCGAGGGCCATGCCAACATCGACAATGGGGATATTGTAATGCTCAGCCACCGCTTTGTGCGCCTCGACGCTGACAGTTGGCTTTCCCTCTTGATGGTTTTTGAGAATCTCCGGATTCACATACTGCACCGAGATGGCATCACCGGTGGGATTCTCCTCGAAATACTGGCGTAGAATCCCTTCCAGTCCGCGAATCGCGGTTTGCCGGTCGTGCATGGCGTCCTGGTTATCATTTACCGCGAACTCAACAACAAGAAGATCAACCTGCCCTTTCGAAAAAACGTCCTCCTCCACACGAAAGGCACCCGAAACCGAGCAAGTTGAACTGAGCCCTGCATTGGTAAAGGTGAATTCGACATCGGGATATTCTTTCACGAGCCAATCCGCAACCATCTTGCTATGCCCCGTGGCATTTTGTGTGATCGATCCACCGAGGAAAGCGACATGGGCTTTGCGCTCTTTTTCGAGGCGGGCAATAAAGTTGGATACCCCGCGCG
>JAKMGR010000692.1 GCA_022424805.1 Verrucomicrobiales bacterium | reverse complement strand
CGCTGGATGGTCACCATCGTCTTCTTCGTCACCTTGCTTACTCAGGGGCTTCTTTACCTCCTCATCGAGCGTAGCTACGAAGTTTTTCACACCGCGAACCGAATTGGCTTCTTTGCTTTCTTTATCTGGGGAATCTGGATTGGGGTTTGCTATCTTCTCGCGGGAAAGCGGGCGAAAGGAGAAGGCGATCAACCTCTTCCAAACAAGTTCCGTCCTTCGTGGGTCCTGCTGGCGCTGATTCCAACCCTGATCAACGGGACTTTGCCTTGGATCGGGGCAAGAACGCAGACGTCTTTTTCGATGTACTCCAATCTGCGTTCCGAGGCTAAAGGCAATCACATCTTCCTCAAGCGAGTCGATCTGTTTCAGTTCCAGACGGATATGGTCGAAGTGATGGAATCTTCGCCAAACATTCTCGCACCTAGCAAAAAGCCACGGGGTATTCAGCAATTCGCCAACATCGGTCACCGCATCATTCCATGGTTCGAATTCCGCCGACTCGTCAGTGAAATGGAGGGAGACTTCGAAGTGGCATACCGACGCGGAGGAAAGGAAATGACCCTCGGTCGAAAAGAAGAACAAATCACCGGCGACGCCGAGGCGTTCCGGCCGCTTCCCTTGCTTCAGCGAAAGTTTCTTTGGTTCCGTCGCCTCGAAACCCTCGAAGGGCCGATGTGCTGCACGCACTAGTTGGGGTCTTAACCTGTTAGGTCACTGATCTGACAGGGTTAAATGCTCGACCTGAACCTGTATCATGCGGTTGAAAAATAAGATAAATTGCTGTGCATCCGGGTCTGGTCGATGAGCGTTTCCTTCTCATGATCAGGCAGTTATTCTCATTCGTAATTTTTTCCGGGCTGACCGTTTCCAGCGTATTTTCTGAGGAGGGATGGCCTCAATGGCGTGGCCCCGACCGCACTGGGTCGGTCACATCAGAAACGGCTTGGCCGGAAAAACTGGGCGGAGATCATCTGACTGAAATCTGGAAGACATCTCTCGATGAAGGCTACTCCGCGCCCGTGTCCGCCGACGGTCGAGTTTATACAGTGGCAACGAAGGGGGAGCAATCCGAAGTGGTTCGGGCATTTGATCTTGAGACGGGCACTCAACTATGGGAGGCGTCCTGGGAGGGGGCGATGAAGGTTCCATTTTTCGCCAACAAGAACGGGAGTTGGGTGCGCAGTACACCAACGGTCACCGACGGCGCAATTTATGTGGGCGGCATGCGTGATGTGCTGGTGAAGCTAGACTCAGCAACGGGCAGGGAAATCTGGCGCGTTGACTTCACAGAGCGCGAAGGAACTGAGATCCCTTCCTTCGGTCATGTCTGTTCTCCTCTGGTTGAGGGTGGGGCGGTTTATTTGCAGGCAGGTCTGGCAGTGACAAAGCTCAATGCGGAAACCGGCGAAACAATTTGGCGTTCCATGGAGGACGAAAGAGCCATGTTCGGGAGTGCCTTCTCCTCTCCCATGTTGGTTCAGGTCGCGGGAACGCGGCAACTGCTCGTGCAAGCACGCATGAGCCTGGCGGGTCTCGATCCTGAAACCGGGAAAGAACTCTGGTCGACCCCAGTTAAAGCGTTTCGGGGAATGAACATCCTCACGCCAACCGTGGTCGGTGGAAACCAAATCTTCACGGCGAGTTATGGTGGCGGCTCGTTTCTCTTTACCATCGAAAAAGAGGGCGAAGGGAAGTTCTCGGTGAAGCAGACCTGGAACAGCGAAAAGCTGGAGGGTTACATGGGTTCGCCGGTGGTTGTTGGAGATCACGTTTATTTACACGGACGAGACAAGAAGCTGCACTGCATCGAGCTCGCAACCGGGAAGGCCGCTTGGTCGACCGAGGAAGTGTTCGGTGAATACTGGTCCATGATGAACAAGGGAGATCGCATTCTCGCACTCGATCAGAAGGGTGAACTGTTTCTTTTCCGGGCTGATCCCGGCGAGTTTCAATTGGTCGACCGCAAAGTTGTCAGCACGGGGGATCCGACCTGGGCTCACGTCGGACTGGATGGGAATCGTGTCCTCATTCGCTCGCTGAAGGGCCTGAAAGTCATGCAGTGGCAGTGACGCAATCGAGCCGCGCCGGGCATTGAGTGAAGGCAAGGTTTGTGACATGTTCTCTCCTTCGTGAGAAGTTCTGTTACAAGCTTGTTGGTCGCCGCTCTGATACTGCTTTCAGCGGTATCTGTGTGCTCCGAACCGATTGTGGTAGAAGGGTGGCAGGCAACTGACTCATCAACCGCCCGTCCCTTTTTTGAAATACGGGGGACCGGTGACCGCCAGAACCCGGTGCGTCGGGCTTTAGCGAATCCATTTTCCGGGGATGAGTTGTTTGTCTCCTTTCGTCTTCGTTACGATGGGAAAAGTATCGACACGCCTCCAAGCGGCGATGGTGAATTTTTCGTTTTCTGGATGGATGAAATCGAAGGCGGCAACGCGGCTTCGCACAGTGGCAATGTTCCCAACATTGGCATTCATGTTGATGGCGAAGGAAAAAACCGATTCATGGTTCGCTACCACTCGAAGGGAGAGGTTTTTGGACCGGTGTTGCAGGGTGATAGCGACACCGTTATCACCGCACGCATTGCGAAATCGGCATCAGGGGCCGAGAACCCTTTCGACGAGTTGTCTCTCTGGATCGACCCAAAAGCCGGCGATCTCAAAACGCCTGTCGCAGTAGCGAAAAATGCCAAGGCTCTTTGCGAGGTTCGATGGATCGGATTTTCCACAGCACGAAAAACGGAACTAGAGGATCGCATTCTTGTCGGCGATGTTCGGCTTGGCTCAAAGTGGGAGGATCTTTTCGGCGATGCCGCAGCGGCGGAACTTACCGAGATCCCGGCTCCACCAAAATTCACTCCTCCGGCTCCACCGGAAAAGCTCGTAGATGTCGCCCCCCAGCCGGATTCTATCAGGACGGATCATTGGTCTTTTCAGGCTCGGAAACGTCCTCCCGTTCCCGCTACCGGCTTTCCCGATTGGGTCAGGAATCCCATCGATGCCTTTGTCGCCAAAAAACACGAGGAACTGGGACTTTCTCCGGCCCCGCCTGCTGACGAACGCACGCTTATCCGGCGACTCTCTCTCGTTCTCACAGGCCTGCCGCCCGAGAGAATTGTCAAAGGGGATGCAGTTGAGAGCTACATCGACGAGTTGTTAAGTTCGACTGTTTATGGGGAAAGGTGGGGACGGCACTGGCTTGATGTTGCGAGATGGGCCGAAAGCAACGGCCATCAACACAATCGGAACCGTGCTCATGCCTGGCGCTATCGGGACTGGGTGGTGCAGAGTTTCGTAGAGAACAAGCCCTACGATCAATTTCTGCGTGAACAGATTGCCGGGGACGAGATCGAGTCTTTCGATGAGGGGAATATCGTCGCAACTGGCTTTCTCGCTGCCGCTCGCTATTCGGGGAATGAACTCGACAAGAGAATCCAGAGGAATGACATCCTCGTGGACATCACGAACACAACGGCAAAGGCCTTTCTAGGGCTGACGATGGAATGCGCGCAGTGCCACAATCATTTCTTCGATCCAATTACGCAGTGGGACTACTACAATCTCATGGCCTTTTTTGCGAAAGGGAAGCCCGGCGATGTGATCCTCGATGCCGGGGACTCGGAGGTGGCAGGGCTTGTCAGCAATTACCACGGGATTTTTGAGTCGGTACGTTCGCGCATTATTGAGAGAAAGCGGGCCGGGGGAACGCCGGAACCGGTTCTGGTGATTCCGAAATCTGTTCCCGGTTCGATGACAGCGGCGGAGAAGCGGGCCTTTTCCAAGATCACTGAGGAACTCAATGGAAAAACCAAAGCGTGGGCCTTCTATTCTCCGGTTACTTCGCCCCATGAGTTAGAAGTTTCTCCTTTGGCGATACGTTGGCCTTTGCCATTTCAGAAGGAGTCGCTGGAAACGGTGCCAGTTCGGTTTCTCGATCGAGGCAATGTCACTTCACCCGGACCTGTTGCCGAGCCTGCCTGGCCTCTGATTTTTGGAGATTCTGAAATCCCGCAGGATCGTCCTCGCCTCGCCTTGGCGGACTGGCTCACATCACCCGAGCACCCGCTCACGGCCCGGGTTTGGGTGAATCGGATCTGGCAGTGGCATTTTGGCACGGGGCTCGTTTCGACATCAGGAGATTTTGGAGTCGCCGGATCAAAGCCGAGTCATCCTGAATTGCTCGATTGGCTCGCATCGGAGTTGATCGAGTCGGATTGGGACACGAAGCACATTCATCGACTTATCCTCGGATCAAATACATTCCGTCAGAGCAGCCAGTTCTCTCAAGCGCACGCAGATCAAGATCCTGACAATATTCAACTTTGGCGCTGGATGCCGCGCCGACTCGAAGCAGAGGCGATTCGAGATTCAGTTCTGGCTGTGTCAGGGTCTATCGATTTGAGCACGGGTGGACCAAGCGTTGCCCTGGCCGAGATTGACGACTCTAGACGACGGAGCCTCTACCTCCATCAGCGGCGAGACAATTTGCCTCACCAGCAGATGCTCTTCGATACAGCCAATGCCGTTACCAGTTGTGCGAAACGCCGTGTTTCAACTGTCGGCTTACAGCCGCTCTGGATGCTGAACAGTAAATTCATCCAATCGCGGGCGGATGAAATCGCGAAGCGGATTCAGGCCAAAGCATCGCCGGAAGACGCGGTCGGATCGAATGCTCGTCGCCTCGTCGAAGAAATTCTCATCCGTGAAACAAGTCCCGATGAATTGCTTGAATTGACCCGCTTCATCGAAGATGCCGGGCTTGAGCAGGCGGCAGCACTGCTGTTGAACACTAACGAGT
>JAKMGR010000660.1 GCA_022424805.1 Verrucomicrobiales bacterium | reverse complement strand
GCAGGAGCAGGAGCAGGACGAAAACGAGGATCAGAAGCAAGACGAGAAGGACCAATCCAACGAAGGCGACAAGTCCGATCAGAACGAAGATCAAGAGCCAGAAGAAGATCAGGAAAACGAATCCGATCAAGAGCAGAACCAGAATCAGGATGGCAAGCCTGATGAGTCAGAATCGGAAAACGAATCGGGTGACCCATCCGAAGACGATTCGGAAGAAGGTGAGAAAAACGAAGCCGACCAAAAGCCGGGAGAAGATGAACAACCCGCCCAGCCCGAGCCATCCGACCCGAATGAACCAACGGAGCCGCGAGACGGTGACCTCGACCGGGAGTCGGGAAAATCAGAACAGCAACAGCCACAGAATGGAAATCCGGGTCAGACCGGCGGACAACCCATGGAGCCAAAAAATCCGGAGACTGGCTACTCCCCCAGCGAGGCACGCCAATTACTTCGTGCCCTGTCCGATGAAACCGAAGTCCGCCCGATTATGAAACCTACACGAGGAGAAAAATACAAGAACTGGAGATGCGCTTCTTTCCCCCCAGTTTAGAGGTTCCCGTAATTCTAGCGATACTCTTCGTTGGATTGGCTTCCTCGAATACAGATGCCCAGCAGCAGGGTTTTCAGCCTTCGGTGACAGCGACCCCCTTGAGTAATCGAGTCGCGATCGGTGAGATCGGCGTACTCATGATCAAGGTAAACGGGGGCAACGCCCGTGTTCCCGAAACTATTTCAGTGGAAGGTCTCGAGTTCGCACAGACTGGTCGTGAGTCGAACATCGCAATCCAGAATGGAGTGCGAACAATGCAGACGATCTACTCCTACCGCTTCCGTGGAAATGAACCGGGAACCTACACGATTCCCTCAATTCAGGTTCAGGTCGGCAATTCGACCATCGTGACGAAACCTGTCGCGATCACCATTTTTGAGCGAAACGAAGATGAAGCGATCGACGCGACCCGCCCTCTCTTTGCCAAACTAGAATTACCGAAGAAGGAATTCTACACCAACGAGCTCATTCCCTTCACCGTCACCGCCTACGTGCGCGGTCGCAACTCACTCCGCGATATTGGTCCTGTCGTCTTCAAACACGAAAACCTGATCACGAGCGGGTTTGAAAAAACCAACGGATCCGGCGGCGAGATTGGCAGCACCTACTACTCATCTGTTGCGATACCTTCGACCCTCTTCGCCCTCAAGCCCGGCTCGTTTCGCATCGGCCCGGCCACGGTCGGCCTTCGCCTGCTCGACGAGGCCAGCGGTTTTGGATTCCCCTCCTTTTTTACTCGGACTGTCGCAAGGGAGATCTCGACGAACACCGTCAACATCAACGTAAAATCGCTCCCCAACAATGCCCCGATCAGCTTCACCGGTGGGGTCGGATCTTTCAAACTCGCTACGGTTGCTTCGATCACCGACGTGAGCATTGGCGATCCCATCTCCATGAAATTTGTCGTCACCGGAAAAGGCAATCTCCAGACCATGGAAGCTCCCGTTTTCAGCGTTCCCCAAACCGGTATCTGGAAAACCTACGACCCCTCGAAAACTCTCGAGAAAGAGCGGGACTCCGACGGCTTCAGTGAGGGAGTAGTCGAATTCTCACGCGTCATCATTCCCGAGGCCAAAGTTGACAATATCCCAACGTTCGAACTTGCCTATTTTGATCCCGATAAAGGCGAATACGTTACCCTGAAAAGCGAACCCATTCCCGTCACGATTCGGGCCGACGCCACGGCTGCACCTGTCGTGGAACGTCCCGGAGTCGCCAACATGCCAACGGATACCGATACCTCCTTTTCCGCCGCTTCGCGACCAACAGCTCAACACGAAGACATTCTCCACATCCGCACCACAAGCCCCCGCTGGGTCGCTGCCAGCAAGGTCGGGAAACGCGGTCTCGAATTCTACCTCGTTCAGATACTATTTTCTGCCGCCTTTTTTACCATCCTCGGATTCGGTGCTGTCAGATGGTGGAAGCTTCGCGAACAGAATGAGTCAATAAGTGCCCTCACATTCCGCAAAGCAGTGAAAAAGCTGCCTGGTCCCGGATCGAACCGAAGAGAATTTTTCCAATACGTCTTGGAAGCCATCGAGATCTGGCGGAAGGAGAACCCGGATGCTCCCGACAAGCTGCATGACATCGTTTCCGAGGTCTCTGACCGGTGCGGCGCTGTTCTCTACAGCGGGAAAACCCAAACCGACGCGCCCGTCTCTCGTGACGAAGCTTCCGAGTATCGCTCCATCCTCGAACGACTGCTACAATCGTGAACCGCATTTTATACATCCTCTTTTGCCTCTGCTCCCTTGGATTCAGCCACGCTTCCGGAG
>JAKMGR010000638.1 GCA_022424805.1 Verrucomicrobiales bacterium | reverse complement strand
CTACCTCTTCTTGCCGAGCAGATGAAGCAGGACTTCGGGTGGAAGACCACCGTCATCAAGCCCGACTCCAACCCGGAAAAAAAGGCTACCGGACTCCCCGGTCTTGATGCACTGGAAAAAGCGGATGTTGCCATTTTTTATCTGCGATTCCTGACCCTTCCGAAGGAGCAACTGGACCACATCACGCGCTACCTCGAATCCGGAAAGCCCGTCGTCGCTTTCCGGACCACCAGCCATGCTTTCGCCTATCCCAAGAATCACCCACTTCACGAATGGAATAACGCTTTCGGGAAACGAGCCATGGGAACGAAGTATTTCATCCATGGTCAGGGCGGAACCTCAGTCTCCAAGGTAGCCGATCACCCGATCCTCACCGGCGTCGACCTGACAAAACCACGAAACACTCCCGGCACACTTTACCTCACGAACCTCCCGAAAACCGCGAACGTGTTGCTCCAGGGCACCGGGAAATTCAAGAGAACCGGCACCGTCACCAATGGCTTCGGCACTCACGAGCTCAAAGCTGAAATGACAGACGATGTCGCCTGGACCTGGGAGAACGAATGGGGCGGACGAGTTTTCGGAACCAGCATCGGACATCCGCAGGCATTTGCCGACCCGAACTGGGTCCGCCTTTTCATCAACTGCATCCACTGGGCAGCAGACAAACCTGTTCCCGCTGCAGAATCTCCCATCGATGCAATCCTGGCAACTCCTGGGATCAATACCAATTACGCCGTAGCCAAAGCACCTGAAAAGAAGGTGAACGCATCCGGGAAACAAACCGGAAACAAATCTGACGCTGGTATGCCTCCGTCAGAAGCGGGGCGCAACCCTCGTGTGCAGAACAAGAAGGATGGAAAGCACATCAATACCGGGAAAGCGGAACCAGGGAAAGATCCCACCCTCGCCGAATTCGGGATCTATGAAAAAGATGCCCCGAACCCTGACAAAACAGCGCCCGTTGAGACTATGTTCCCGCTGAAATTATCCAAAGGCGATCGCATTGCTTTCATCGGGAACACCCTCTTCGATCGCGCCCAGGAATTCGCCTTCTTCGAATCCTATCTCCATCTCCACCATCCGGAGCACGAACTTGTCATCCGCAATTTCGCGTGGTCGGCCGACGAAGTCGATCTGCAACCTCGCCCTGACAACTTCGCCACCGTGAAGCAGCACCTCACTCGTGAAAAGATCGACGTGATTTTTGCCGCCTTTGGATACAACGAGAGCTTCGGGGGGCTGGACCAATTGGAGAGCTTTCGCGCTCGTCTCACTACATGGCTGATCGATCTCAAAACGAGCGCCTTCAATGGCGATACAGGTCCGCGGATTGTTCTCGTATCTCCGACCGCGAACGAGAACATCTCCAGCGTCGCAGCAGCCGATCTCAACAATGATCGCGTCACTGCCTATGTCAAAGTGATGGAAGAAGTCGCGAAAGCGGAAAAGGTCGGCTTCGCCGACGTATTTACCGCGACCCGTGCTGCGCTCGACGACCCGAAAAGTGATCTCACCCTCAACGGCGTTCATCTTCTGGCCAAAGGATACGAGGTGTTTTCCGACGAACTCTTTCAGAAAACATTTGAAGCCTCACCGCCCGACCAGAATGAAGAACTCCGACAGGTTCTCGTCGACAAAAACCGGCAGTACTTTCGCCGTTATCGGCCGCTCAACACCTTCTACTACACGGGGGGCCGCAACAAACAGTATGGATATCTCGATTTCCTTCCCGCGATGAGGAACTTCGAGATCATGACCGCAAACCGCGAAGAGCGAGCCTGGAAAATCGCCCGCGGCAATTCGTTTGAAGGCAAACCCGTCGACGACTCCAACGTGCCTTCCCTCGATACGGTCTCCGAATCCAAAGGCGCAAACGAATGGCTATCTCCCGCCGACGAACGGAAGGCGTTCCGTGTTGATCCGCGCTTCGAGGTGAATCTTTTCGCCAGCGAAGAAGACTTTCCCGAAATCGCCTGCCCTATCCAGATGCGCTGGGATTCCAAGGGTCGCATGTGGGTGAGTTGCTCCACCACCTATCCCCACGTCTATCCTGGAAATGAACCGAACGACAAAATTGTCATTCTCGAAGACACCGACAATGACGGAAAAGCCGACAAGTCGACTGTTTGGGCAGACGATGTTCACATTCCGCTATCCTTCGAACTTTACCGGGATGGCATCTACGTTTCCGAAGAACCACACCTGAGTCTCCTTCGCGATACCAACGGAGACGACAAGGCCGACTGGCGACGTTTCGTTTCCACGGGATATGGAACCGAAGATTCCCACCACGCCCTGCACGACTTTGTCTGGACTCCAGATGGCGAATTGCTCTTTCGCGAATCTATCTTTCACAACTCCCAGATCGAGACACCCTACGGCCCGATTCGGGCCAAAAACTCGGCGTGGTTTCAGTATCGTCCATCCACGGAAAAGCTTGTCAGTTTCGGAGCTTATCGAAACACCAATCCTTGGGGAGTCACATTCGACGATTGGGGCAACCATGTTGCAAGCCACCCCATTTTCGCGACTGCGTTTCATGCCACCAATCCTCCTTACCCAAACCAACATCCCAATGCCAGCGGGATCCCGGCTTATTCGGGAGTCTGCGGGCACGAGTTTGTGGATTTCCCGATGTGGCCCGAAGAAATGCAGGGAGGATTCGTGAAGGTGCGTTACAAGCCCACCAATCGTGTCGAGATTCACAAGTGGATCGAAAAGGATGATCACTTTGTCGAAGAATACGTCAGCGATCTCATCTTTTCCGAAAACCTCAGTTTCATTCCGGTGGATCTGAGATACGGACCGCGTGGTGCCATGTATGTCTGCGATTGGTACAACCCCATCAAAGGCCACGCGCAGTATTCCCTCCGCGATCCTCGACGCGATAGAAAAAGCGGGCGCATCTGGCGCATCGTTCCCAAGGAAGCAAAGCTCCAGGATCCGCCGAAAATTGACGGAGCCGAAATCCCAGCGCTTCTGGATAACTTGAAGCGTCGGGAATACCGCTACCGCTACTGGACCCGCCGCGAATTGCGCGACGAACACGATCCCGCTAACGTCGCTGCTGCTCTCGATGACTGGGTCAATAAGCTTGATAG
>JAKMGR010000632.1 GCA_022424805.1 Verrucomicrobiales bacterium | reverse complement strand
CTGTTAGTGAAATAGGGGTTTCAACCCTAAACCTTTCGATTTTTCTTTTTCTGATCGAAGGTATCTTCCCGTTCCGCCATATTTGTAGAAACCATGAGCAAATTTCCCCGTCTCGTTCTCATCGGAGCGCTGCTCTTTATCGCAGCCGACACAAGAGCCGCTTCGGATTCGCCTTCCGAAAAAATCGACAAGCTGATTGAGGCAAAATTGAAGGAGAATGAGCTGAGTCCGAATGAAGAGATCGCAGAAGGGGTTTTTCTTCGACGTGTCTACCTCGATATCGTCGGTCGAGTTCCGACAATCGAAGAGGCTGAGGTCTTCCATAGCGAATCCTACGAGAACAAGCGTGAGCGCCTCATCGAAAAGCTGCTGTCCAGCGAGGGTTATGTCTCTGATTCCTACCACCTCTGGGCCGACATTCTCCGCATCAATGGAGAGCCCGGCGGCACCGTCAGCTCTGCTTACGAATTGTGGGTTAAGGACGCCCTGCGCAAGAACATGCCTTACGACGAGTTCGTCCATTCGCTCATCACGGCAGAAGGCAAGTTCTGGGAGAATGGTGCCGTGGGTTACTACTTTCGCGATCGCGGAATGCCTCTCGACAATATGTCGAACACAGTTCGGGTTTTCCTCGGGACCCGGTTGGAGTGTGCCCAGTGTCACGATCACCCGTTCGATAAGTGGACGCAGATGGACTACTTCAAAATGGCGTCCTTCAGCTACGGAATGAACACTCGGGCCTACGATTCGATGAATCGCAACCTGGCCAATCGCGAGATCAAGCAAGGCGGAGCAGAAGCGTATCGCGAGAAAGCGATAGAGCTGACTGGGAGCCGGAAGTTCCCAGTCTTCGCGAAAGAATCCCAACTGGAAAAATACCTGGAGACTGTTCCCGAAAATCCCGTTCTGGAGAAGGCCGCACGGACGAAAACTGGCTCGAAAGAAGATCGGAAGAAGGAGAGAAAACGAAATCTGAAGAAAGCACGCCAGGGCGATCGTCTCGAGGCAGGCGTTGCTTATCATGCGCGCTTCGACATGACCAAGGAGGAGTTCGCCGACATTGTGAAACAATGCCTCGCAGCTGCGGAAGAAGTTTCCGGGCGGCGCTCCACGATGCGGGAGGTCCTCTCTGAACTATACGATCCCCTGCAATACACAGCCGTGACGAGCGGTGAAAAGGACGCGGAGCTTCCTCACGACTACGCTTACGACGATGCGAAGCCTCACGATAAAATCATGCCGGCAACCATGTTTGGAGACGACGTGGAGGTGGCGGACGGAGAAAAACGCATCGAGGCCTACGGGCTTTGGATGACGTCACCCGAGAATCCGACTTTTACCCGCGTCATCGCGAACCGACTCTGGAAAGAAGTTTTCGGTCACGGAGTATTTGAGCCGGTCGACGAACTGACAGACCAGACCGTGGTTACCAACCCCGAGCTGCTTGCTTACCTCGAGGAGTTGATGGTCGAACTCGATTACGACATGCGAGCGTTTCAGTCGGTCCTCTACAATACAAAAGCCTATCAGCGCGGGGCCTACGCTGGAGAAGTCGAGCTAGGCGCGCCCTACTATTTTCCCGGACCAAAGCTCCGTCGCATGTCTGCCGAGCAGATCTGGGACTCTCTTGTCGCCCTCGCCTTGCCCGAGGCGGATCGCTATCAGCCAAACCTGGAGAAAAAGCTGACCGCGATTCAACGGATCGAGAAAATCTACCAGTCACTGGAAGAGCGCCCCTTCGATGAGTTCATGAAGATGTTCCGCGAAGTCGAGCCCATTGTTGCGAGCCTCGATGCCGATGCGGAGGCCTATCGCGAAGCTGCTGCAGAGGCCCGTCTTTCCGGCGATGCCACCGGAATTCGTAAGATTCGAGCGGAATATCAGGCTAAGAAAAAGCAGATGACTCGTGAGATCGGGCGCATCGCCTACAACAATCTGCAGGAAGAGATCGACGGCGGAGAGCTGCTCCTCGCGATGGGGTTTCTCGATGCGGGTGGAGAAATGACCTCCGAAATGGAAGCCGAGGAAGAGGGATCGGACGTTCGTTACATCACAACATCACTACCTAAAGCCCCGGAAGCGAGACGAGGAAAGGCACGCGACAAGGAGGCCAGAGAGCGAATGGTGAAAAACGGAAAGCTCGATCGCAGTGACATCGAAGGGATGCGCGAAGACATCAAGACCTATCAGAAGATGGTGGCAGGAATGGCCCGGGCCTCCGAGTTGCCTTCTCCGGCGAAACGCGGGCATTTTCTCCGTGATTTCGGTCAGTCAGACCGTGAGGTGATCGAGAATGCGGCCGAGGGAGCATCGGTGCCACAGGCGCTCAACCTGCTCAACGGTCCCATCGTGGACTCGCTGACAAATCGCTTTTCCACTTTCGGTCGTCGCGTCCATGCCGCCGGAGATGTCGACGAAAAAGCCCGCATGATTTTCCAGGCCATGCTCACCCGGGAGCCAACCGACGAGGAACTGAATCTCGTGAGGGTCGAAGTCGAAGCGAACGGAGGGGAAGCCTACGAGGGTATCGTCTGGGCGCTCCTCAATACACAGCAGTTTCTGTTTGTGGAGTGAGGTGGGGCGCATTCGGTGCAGGAGAGTCACTGGGCATGTTTCCATTTCTACCCCAAAGCTTCACGTAGTCTTCGAGTGGCCCTATCAGCAGCGTGTTCTCATGAACCCTTATGACGGGTGCCTAAAGTATTTCGAGATTATCCGCAAACGGACTGCCGCTCAGATATTTGATCGCTGGACCGACGTTGAGAACGTAGAGGATGGGAATCACAAGAGCGAGTCCGGCGTTTTCCAGATAGCGAACTCTGGGACGCCCTTCAGGGGAGTGGTTGGGCGAAGGATCGTCCATATTTCGGTCGAGGAATTGCGTTTGAGACCATAAGGGATGGCACTGTCTACTTTCGAAACCGAATGAAACTGCAAAGATCCTCGCGATTCATTTCATCTGTGTTAAGTATGACCGTGACTGGCACATTCCCTGTGTGAGCCTAACGTCCTTTAGCCAGAGAAAATGGGAGCCGAACCCGAATTGATACAAGCTGAACGTCCGTGCCCGATTACGGGGACTTACGAAGCTGAAATCGTTGCTACGAAAGCTCGTGAAGGGCATCCGCTTCGCAATGTGATGTCGAAGGAAAGTGGGCTGATCTATGTCGACCTGCTGCCGATCGAGGATCTGGCGGGATACTACCGGGATGATTATCGCAAGACATACAAGAATGTCGTCTGTCCGAAGCTGAAGCATGTCTATCGCGCCGGTGATGTCGCGCTCGCGCGAATGAAGCACGCGGGGAAGTATCTCGTTTCTTCCGGACGCAGTCTTGATATCGGGGCGGGTGGAGGAGAGTGGGTCTACCTGATGGACCAACTCGGCAACGAGTCATTCGGCGTCGAGCCAAATCAGGGCTACGGGACCTTTTCCCGGGATTCCTATGACGTGGAGGTCTTTCTCGGGATGTATCAGGATTCTGTCTTTGAGCGGGAGTCTTTTGACATGCTGACGCTGTTCCAAGTGTTAGAGCATCTTTCCGAGCCAGTCCGGGATTTGAAACAGATGGCGGAATACCTGAAACCCGGGGGACGCTTCTTGATCGAGGTGCCGGATATCCTGTATCCCGGTATGAGGTTTGATCACAAATGGCACGACGGTCATCTGTATGGCTTTGATGCGACGACGCTGGAGGCGGTGGCGGCAAAGGCAGGTTTGAAGAAAATCTCCTTGGAAGTCCTGCCAGGAAATCTCTTCGGGGTTTTTGAGAAAGTGGAGGAAGATGTGCCGGTATCTGATGAAATATCAGGGAATTATGAATTGGCACGAACCATGCTTGATAAGGGGCGCCAATCCTATTGGATGCTTCCCAACACCTATTTGAAAGTGCCACGACGTTTGAAACAACGAGCCCGCGAAATGCTGGTCAGTTCCTCCTTGAGGGAGCCTCGCAAGATTCTGAATCACCTCTTTGAAAAGGATGAGCTGCTGCTGTCGATGCGGGCGCAATAGAAACTAAACCCCGGGGAAACGGTGTCTGAGGCAAAGCCCAGTATGAATTGCAGACTCGCTGGGATTCTTGTTCCGGTTTTTTCTTTGCGGGAGGAGAGTGATCTCGGCATTGGCGATGTCACCTGTCTGCGCAAGTTTGTCCGGTTTGCTTCGGAAACAGAATTCGGATTTGTGCAGCTCTTGCCGATCAATGAAACGGGTCCGGATAACAGCCCGTATAATGCGATCAGTTCGGTCGCGATTGAGCCGATGACGCTGGATTGCCGTCCCTCGGCGCTGCGCGACCTCTCCGACGAAGCGTATTCCGATGTGATTGCCGATTACGATCTGTCGGCGCTGCGCGAGGGATCTATCGATTATGCTTCAGTGCGTTCTCTGAAACACGCATTGCTGCGGCTTGCCTACGATGGATTTCTCAAGAATGTGGTCGGAAAGGTGGATCTTCGAGCAGAAGAATTTGCAAAATTTCTGGAGAGTGAGTCGGATTGGCTGAATGACTACTGCGTGTTCCGCCA
The DNA here is from genome assembly GCA_022424805.1 of Verrucomicrobiales bacterium. Taxonomy (GTDB): domain Bacteria; phylum Verrucomicrobiota; class Verrucomicrobiia; order Verrucomicrobiales; family DEV007; genus Arctic95D-9. The sequence goes on along the minus strand of JAKMGR010000632.1, from coordinate 10,045 downwards.
CCTGATGGCGCGTCATGGAGAAAGCCAGGTTTGGCAAGAGTGGGACGAGGAGTTCCGGGATAAGAACTCTGCTCTCGCCGCGCTGGGGAGAGAGGCTGGCGAATCGGCGGACAAAGCGGCCGAGATTGATCGCGAGCTTCGCTACTACGCCTACGTGCAGTGGATCGCGACGCGGCAGTGGTCAGAGGTCGCCGAACACGCGGCTTTAAATGATGTTTGCCTGATGGGGGATATTCCCTTCGGTGTCAGCCTTTACAGTGCGGACGTTTGGGCCAACCTAGAAATTTTCGATCTCGACTGGTATGGCGGTGCGCCTCCCGAGACGCTTTTCAAGGACGATGAGTTCGTTCAGAAGTGGGGCCAGAACTGGGGGATTCCGAACTATCGCTGGGATGAACTAGAGAAAACCGACTGCGCGTGGTGGCGTCGGCGGATACGCAAGACGACGGAGATTTTCGGTATGTTCCGCGTGGATCACGCTCTGGGCTTTTATCGGATCTATTCCTTCCCGTGGAACCCGGTTCGCAACGAAGAATTTCTCCCGCTTTCCTACGAGGAAGCAGCTGAGCGCTGCGATGGACGCCTTCCTGGATTTCGTCCACGCGATGACGAATCGGAAGAGAGTCGAGATGCGAACCGCGAAGAGGGTGAGAAGTATTTGCAGATGATTCTCGATGCGGCTGACGGAGCGGAAGTCATTGCCGAAGATCTCGGGACCGTGCCTCCGTATGTCCGTCCTTCTCTGGAGAAATTGGGTATTGCCGGAATGAAAGTGCCGCAGTGGGAGTTCATTGATGGCCACGTCACCTCGGGGCTTAGGTATCCGAGCTGCTCCTTTGCCACCTACGCCACTCACGATCATCAGCCGATGCCCGCACAATGGGATGCGGCAAAGCGAAGCATGGAGGAAACGCGACTCGAAAGCGACGAATGGCGTCAGCACCGTGATTTTCTGGCCATTCTCTGTGCCTTTGCCGGAATCGAGCGGCCGGAAGAAGTGGCACCAGAATACAGCGATGGGGTTTGGAATTCCCTCTTCCGTGCTCTTTCGTTTTCTCACTCTGATCGGGTTGCTTTCATGATCTCTGATCTGCTGGGCGACCAAGATCGAATCAATGTTCCTGGCGTGATGGATGGAACGAACTGGAGCTACCGGCTCCCGCAAACTTCTACTGAACTTTTCGAGAGCGATGTCTACAAGGATCTTCGCGAGAACTGCAAAAAGGTCTTGAACGAAACGGGACGCACGCGAAGGGTGGACGGTTTTTAATCCCTCTCGGGCACCCCTTTTCTCAACACTTTTTCACCCTCCACACAAAATACTATGAGCAAACCCATTCGAGTTGCAGTTACCGGTGCCGCCGGTCAGATCGGTTATTCTCTCCTATTCCGCATCGCCAGTGGCGCCATGTTCGGACCAGATCAAAAAGTAGCTTTGAATCTCATTGAGATCGAGCCAGCGATGAAAGCCCTCGATGGAGTGGTGATGGAACTCGACGATTGTGCGTTCCCTCTCCTCGAAGACATTCGGCCGACTTGCGATCTTGACGATGGGTTTACCGATGTAAACTGGGCTCTTCTCGTGGGGAGTGTTCCACGTAAAGCAGGCATGGAGCGAGGTGATCTTCTCGGTATTAACGGAAAAATCTTCACCGGGCAGGGGAAAGCGATTGCTGGAAATGCCGCTTCGGACGTGCGCACTCTGGTTGTCGGGAATCCCTGCAACACGAATTGCCTGATCGCGATGAATGCAGGGGCAGACGTTCCGAACGACCGTTGGTTTGCGATGACTCGTCTTGATGAGAATCGCGCCAAGTCTCAGTTGGCACAAAAGGCGGGCGTTCACTCCAGCGAAGTCAGCAACATGACGATCTGGGGCAATCACTCGGCGACGCAGTATCCTGATTACACGAATGCTCAAATTGGGGGCAAAGCCGCCGCTGAAATCATTGGCGATGAGTCCTGGCTCCAGGGCGAATTCATTTCGACCGTGCAAAAGCGCGGTGCCGCGATCATCGAGGCGAGAGGGCTCTCTTCCGCTGCGAGTGCGGCCAATGCGATTGTGGACACTGTGAGTGGGCTGACCAGTCCGACACAAGAAGGGGACTACAACAGTGTTTGCGTCTGTTCTGACGGGTCATATGGCGTGGATGAGGGGCTGATTTCTTCTTTTCCAATCCGAACCGACGGAGAGAACTGGGAAATCGTTCAGAGCGTCCCCATTGATAATTTCAGCCGCGGCAAGATCGACGCATCGGTCGAGGAATTGCGCGAGGAACGCGAAGCGGTTTGTGATTTGCTGCCGTGAATAACCCCATTTCAAGGCAAAATACCAAAATTTTCAAAAAATCGTGGTAATTTAACCATACTGAACCTGACACCTAGCCCTCCTCGGTCTCCCACTATACCATGTTGACTAACGTCCAGATTAGGCGTTAAATCAGCGTCCCGGGGGAGGGCAGTTCGACGTGAAAATTTTTGACATCAAACTGATTCGAATCACATCATTCTTCCTGATTTCGTGACAAGTTGCGGAGGACTTTCGAGTTCTTCCGCATTGTCGTCTCTTTTTTAACATTCCGAATTTATGTCTGCTCAATCATCAAAGCGCGAGCCATTGGCCATCGTGGGGATAGGATGTCGTCTCCCCGGCGCCGTTCATGGGCCAGAGTCTTTCTGGCAAATGATGGTTGAGGAGCGCTCCGGTATTGTCCCAGTGCCACCTAACCGCTGGAATCGGGAACGATGGTATCACGAGAATGTAGAGATTCCCGGCAAGATGATCACCAAGTGGGGTGGATTCATCGATGAGTTCGACAAATTCGACGCTCAGTTTTTCGGAATCTCACCCCGGGAGGCTCTGCGGATGGACCCTCAGCAGCGTTGGTTGCTCGAGACGGCATGGGAATCTCTGGAGGATGCGGGTATCCCGCCGATTTCACTTCGTGGAACAGAGACGGCGGTTTACGTGGGAATCGCATCTAATGACTACGCAAACGTAGCCCAGAGCGATCCTCGTAATGTTGACGTTCATACCAACTCGGGAAGTACGCTTTCAATTGCCTCGAACCGTATCGCCTATCTGTTTGATCTGAAGGGGCCTGCTGTCTCTGTCGATACGGCCTGTTCGTCGGCGCTTGTCGCGATCAACCTCGCGTGTGAGAGCGTGTGGTCCGGACAGTCTACGATGGCTCTGGCCGGAGGTGTGAATGCACTTCTGACGCCTGATGCATCGATTGGTTTCTCGAAAGCGACGATGCTTTCCCCAACTGGCCAGTGCTTTGCCTTTGATGACCGTGCCAACGGATATGTTCGTGGTGAGGGTGCTGGAATGTTTGTCATCAAGCCGCTTTCGAAGGCGCAGGAAGATGGCGACCGTATTTATTGCACGATCCGCGCTGCCGTGATTAATCAGGATGGAAATACTTCCTCGATGACTGTGCCGGGCGTTGAAACGCAGGCGGAAATGCTTCGTGTTGCGTATGATCAAGCAGGGCTCGAGCCTAAGCGCGTTCGCTACATGGAAGCGCACGGAACAGGAACCCCGGTCGGTGACCCGATCGAAACCCGTGCGCTTGGCCTGGTGCTCGCAGACGGGCGTGATGAAGGTGATACTTGCCTTATCGGATCTGTGAAGACCAACGTAGGACACCTCGAGTCAGGTTCCGGTGTTGCCGGTGTCGCCAAGGCTGCGCTGGTTCTTCATCACGATCAGGTGCCGGCAAACCTCAATTTCAAGAACCCGAATCCGAATATCCCATTCGACGAGTTCAAGTTCAAGGTAGCGACAGAGCTTCAGCCGCTTCCGCATCTCGGTGATCATCTTCCAGTCGTTGGGGTGAACAGTTTCGGTTTTGGTGGAACCAACTCTCACATCGTTCTCGAGGCCGCGCCTCCGATGCCTGAGAAAGAAAAGGAAAGTCTGCCGCTTTCGATTGGAGGAAAAGAAAAGGCTGAACGCCCTGTCCTGCTTCCGCTTTCCGGCCGAACCGACGATGCCGTTCGCGATACGGTGACGCGCTGGCGTCGCTTTCTCAAAGCGTCTGATGTCGACATTCACTCCATCGCTGCTGCGGCAGGGGAGAAGCGTGAGCATCACGACAATCGACTTTCCTTCATTGGCAACGATCGCGGCGAAGTCATTCATGAAATGACGGAATGGCTCGCGACCGGTGGCAGTGATACCGCCATTTCTGGAAAGCAAGTAGCTGAGACGCACCCACTTGTTTTCGTATTCACGGGACAAGGCGCACAGTGGTGGAAGATGGGACAGGAACTCATCGACAGGGAGCCTGTCTTTCGTGGTGTTCTGGAAGAGATTGATGAACATCTCAAACCGCTCGCGGGGTGGTCGCTCATCGAAGAGATGCAGCGGAATGAGGAGAACTCACAAATCAATCGCACGAACATCGCCCAACCCGCGATCTTCGGCCTCCAGATTGCGCTTGCCGCGCTTTGGAAATCCTGGGGCATCGAGCCTTCGAAAGTAGTCGGCCACTCCGTTGGTGAGGTCGCCGCAGCCTATGTTGCCGGTGCCTACACGATGGAGGACGCGGTGAAGATCATTTATCACCGTTCGCGTCTCCAGGACACGACCGGCGGGAAAGGCCGCATGGTAGCGGTCGGTATTTCTCAAGCCGAAGCGAAAAAGGCGATCGGCGATAAGGTGGATCAAGTGCAGGTCGCTGTGGTGAACAGTCCAGGATTGCTTACGCTGGCAGGTGATACGAAGCCTCTCGAAGAGATTGTTGGTGAACTCGAAGAAGATGGCAAATTCGTTCGCTGGCTGCGTATCGACTACGCGTTTCACACGCACCAGATGGAGCCTATCAAGGATGAACTCCTTGAAACGCTTGCTGACGTCAAACCGATGGCGACTAAGATCCCTTACATTTCCACCGTCACCGGTGGAGTTTGCGATGGTGAGAAGCTCGACGGTGAATACTGGTGGAATAATGTTCGCGAGGCAGTTCTTTTCGCACCGGCGATTTCCAACCTGATTCGTGCAGGCGAGGATTCCTTCCTCGAGCTTGGCCCGCACCCTGCGTTGCAGAATCCGATTCTGGAATGTCTTTCCGATGCAAATCGCAAAGGATTCTATTTCTCCAGTCTTACTCGCAAAACTGACGAGTCAGTTCAGATGTTGACGAATCTTGCGAAGCTTCATCACCACGGTTACGAAGTCGATTGGGAGTCGGTGAATCAGGCTAGCGCCAAAGATGTCCGCCTGCCGACCTACGCATGGCAGCGTGAGAAATTCTGGTTGGAATCGAAAGAGGGCGAATACCTCCGCTGTGCACCGCTGGAGCATCCGCTTCTCGGTCTCGAGCAGGTCGCACCAATGCCGACCTGGCGCTTCGAACTCGATCCTCGTTACTTTACCTGGCTCGATGATCACCGCTTCTGGGACAGCGTGATTTTCCCGGCGGCCGGATACGGCGAGATCGGTATCGCGATTGCCCGCAAGCTTTTCCCTGACGAGCACTACGTCGTCGAGGATCTGGAAATGAAGAAAGCGCTCTTCGTTTCCGAGGAAAAAGTACCTACGGTTGAGGTGGTAATCGATCCGGAGACTCGCGTCTTTCAGATCTTTTCCTCGACCAGCGAAAAGGGCGAATGGGATTTGAACTCCCAGGGAGTATTGCGCAAACAGCCTGAGCCAGCTCGCGACCCAGTTGATTTCGAAGCTATCAAAAAGGGGCTTCCACGTCATTTCGATCACGAGGAATACTACGAGGACTATGAGGACGCCGGCTACCAGTTCCGCCCACTCTTCAAGCACCTTCGGAATGTCTGGCGTACCGATGGCGAATCACTCGCTGAGATTGTCACTCCAGAAGGTCTCTACGACACGATTCCAGATCACCATTTTCACCCAGCTGTTCTAGATGCGTGTTTCCACACGGTGAAAGGTGGACAGGTGATTCCCGAAGGTGCCAAAGGCACGGACTACTTCTATCTCCCTGCTGCAATTCGCAGTATTCGACTCCACGTTGAGCGCCCGCCGCTCCGTCTATGGGGGCACGCCAAGGTGAACTCGGATAACGATCGCGAGTATATCATCGCCGACATCGATGTCTATGATGACGCTGGTAACCTTGTCGCCGAGATCTACGGGTTCCGCGCGGACCGAGTCGAGCAGAGCAATCGTGATGAGGTGGAGAAATGTCTTTATCAGGCTCTGTGGGAGCCAGTCCGTCTCAAGGGCACCCGCCAGGAAGGAAGCGCAAACCTGCCTTCGCCGAAGGAGTTGGTTGCTGCGGCTAATACGAATCTCCCCGCGCTGTATGAGAAACGCGGACTCGCTGATCACTACGGAGCCTTTCTCCCGGCGCTCGACGAGATTTCCCGTCAGTTCATTATCAATGGCTACCTCGAGTTGGGCTGGGAGCCGAAGATGGGTGGCACCCTGACGGTGGAGTCTCTTACTTCCGAACTTTCTATTGCCGATCATCACCACAAGCTTGTTGTCGGACAGCTCACGGCCCTGACCGAAGGTGGCTTTCTGAAAAAATCCGGAGACGACGAATGGACGGTTTCCGAAGTGCCCGAGTATGAGGACGCCGTTCCCTTCCTCGATAAGCTTGCTGAGGAAATGCCGCAATTCGCTTCGGAGGCGGAGTTGCAGCGTTCCACCGGTCCACATCTTGGCGGAATTCTCTGTGGTGAAACCGATCCGTTGGAAGTTCTTTTTCCAGGTGGTTCCTCCACGATGATGGAGCGTTTCTACCGCGAAGGTGCTGACTTCCCGGTCATCAACGAGCAGATCAAAGACGCTCTCGCAAAGGTCGTCGAAACACTGCCCGAGCGTCGAGTCCTTCGCGTTCTCGAGGTTGGTGCCGGAACGGGATCTCTTACGAGTGGTATTCTGCCGCTCTTTGACCCGGAGCGCACCGAGTATGTCTTTACCGACAACGGTCCGCTTTTCCTTCAGACTGCGGAAGATCGCTTCGCGGAAAATTTTCCCTTTGTCGAATACAAGATGTTCGACTGCGAGAAATCTCCAGAGGCTCAGGGCTTTGAGCTGCATCACTTCGACATTGTTCTCGCTTCGAACGTGATTCACGCGACGGAGGATCTGAACGCGACGCTTGGCAACTTGCGAAATTGTCTCGCGCCTGATGGCGTTCTCATGTTCCTCGAGGTGACATGGCGTCGTGCTGCTCTCGATAACGTATTTGGGCTTCTTCCCGGATGGTGGCGTTTCACGGATACCGACCTTCGAAAAGAGTCTGCGCTTCTTTCTCGCGAAGCATGGGAAGAATTTCTCAGCGAGCTTGGTTACCGCGAAGTAACGAGCTTCATCAGTTCGGAGAAGAAGGAGGAAAACCAGCAGGCCTGCCTCATCGGGATAGCTCCTGATCCGGTTGAAGTCGTCGAAGAATCCGATGATGAGCCAGCTGCCGATGACGGAGCAGAGCCTGCAGCTGTTGAAGAAGAGAAAGTTGCGAAGTCGGTTTGCCTCATTACTGCTGATGCTTCTGGTTTAGGTGAAAAACTCGCTGCAGAAATTGCAGACGACGAAACCGAAGCGGTTCTTGTCGGAACTACGGTTGAAGAAATTGCTGCCAAGCTCGATGAACTGGCGGAGTCCGAGACTGCGATTTCGAAAATCATCCAGACGCTTTCCCTTGATCACCCGGAAAGCAGCGATCTCGATCTGGTTGTGCTCAACGAAGCGCAAGATACCGGGGTTCGCTTTGCGCACGAACTGGTCAAGATAATTACAGATCGCGAGTGGATCAGTCGTCCTCAGATTATCTTCCTGACTCGCGGTACCATGCCCGTGATTCGCGGTGAGGCGATTCCTCATCTCGCATCTGCTCCCGTGACTGGTTTGCTTCGTGTTGCGAACAATGAGCATCCGGAATATCTCTGGGCACAGATCGATCTCGATCCGAACGAAAATGAGTTCGAGATGGAAGACCTTCTCGCAGAGCTACGACTCGCCAAGGACGAGCACGAAATCGCTTTCCGCGGAAACAGCCGTCTGGTTCGTCGAGTTCACCGAATCAAATCGGAGGACTTGCCACCACGCGCTCAGAACGCAGTCCAGGAAGATGGAACGGTTCTGCCATATCGTCTCCAGATCAACAAGCCAGGTATTCTCACGAACCTCTCGTTGAACGAGACGACGCGCCGCAATCCTGATCCTGACGAGATTGAAATCCAGATCAAAGCCGGCGGTATCAACTTCCGTGACGTCATGAAGGCGCTCGGCATATATCCGGGCAATCCTGTCGACCTGAAATGGTTCGGTGATGATTTCTCTGGAACCGTCGTCAGTGTTGGTTCCAATGTGAAGGACCTGAAGCCGGGCGATAATGTTGTCGGTATGGCACCATATTGCTTCCGCAGCTACGTTACGGTGCATCGCAACATGGTTTTCCGTAAGCCGGACACGATGAGCCACGTCGAGGCTGCGACGCTTCCGACTGTCTTTCTCACGACGCACTACGCCATCAACGAGCTCGCGCGGATGCGGAAAGGCGAGAGCATTCTCATCCACGCCGGAACCGGTGGGGTGGGGCAGGCTGCTATCCAGATTGCCCAGCACCTTGGTATTACCGTATTCTCTACGGCAGGAACACCGGAGAAGCGGCAGCTCCTTCGCGATATGGGTGTCGACTATGTGCTCGACTCGCGAACTCTCAAGTTCGCAGATGAGATCATGCGAATCACCGATGGCGAAGGTGTCGATGCCGTTCTCAACTCCCTTGCCGGCGATTTCATTCCGAAGAACTTCAGTGTGCTGAAGACTTTTGGTCGCTACATGGAGATCGGAAAGGTCGATGTCTACGGCAATTCGAGGATTGGCCTTGAACCTCTTCGCAACAATATCAGCTTCTTCGTGATCGACCTCGCGCAGCACCTCCAGGACAAGCCGGAGTATGTTGCTGAGATGTTCTCCGATCTGGAGAAAATGTTCTATGACGAAATTTACAAGCCGCTGCCGAATGAAGTGTTCCCGATCACCGAAGTGGTCGAGGCATTCCGCTACATGGCGGCTGGAAAGCACATCGGAAAGAACGTCCTCGACTTCGATGTCGCCGACATCGAGATCGGTCAGCCTACCGAGAAAGGTCATCGCTTTCGTTCCGACGGAACCTACCTGATCACTGGTGGTGCCGGAGGATTCGGTCTCGAATTGACGCATTGGATGGTCGAAAATGGCGCCCGTCACTTCGCTTTGATGAGCCGCTCCGGACCGAAAGACGACGCTGTCGAGCGAATTGAAAAACTGCGTGAGCAGGGTGTCACGGTGATGGATGCCCGCGGCGACGTTACCAGTCGCGAAGACATAGACAGGATCGTGACAGATATTCAGAAGAGCGAAGCTCCGCTGATTGGCGTGATCCACGGTGCTATGGTGCTTCAGGACGAGTTCATCAACGATCTCGACCAAGAGACCTTCGATAGAGTCCTTCTTCCGAAAATGCTCGGAGCCTGGAATCTGCACGAGGCGACGCTCGACATCCCGCTTGAGCACTTCATCAATTTTTCCTCCTTCTCCGCTGTCATTGGTGCGGTGAAGCAGTCGAACTACAACGCAGGAAACGTTTTCCTCGATCAGCTTTCTCACTACCGTCGTTCGATTGGTCTACCGTCGCTCACCTTCAACTGGGGTGCGCTTAAGGGAGCCGGTTTCGTGGCTCGAAACGAGAAGACACAGCAGTATCTCGAAATGGTTGGCCTCGGTGCGACCGCTATGGACGAGACTCTGTATCTCTTTAGTCTCGGTGTTCCGAGTGACGCCTTCCAACTCGGCGCGGCGCGCTGTGATTGGGGTGCGCTGGCTCGATTCAGCCCGTCTGTTTCCGGATCGAACATGTTTCTTCCTGTCGTTCCACGCTCTAGCAGTGGAGGTGGCGACTCGATGGCTGCCCGTATTCTCGAGGCTTCTCCCGAGAAGCGACTTCCCATGGTCGAAGACCTTATCGCCGCTCAGGTTGGCGCAGTTCTTGGAACTGATGCGACCCGTATCGACAAGGATACTCCGCTTACCAATCTGGGACTCGACTCACTCATGGCGATTGAACTGGTG
>JAKMGR010000599.1 GCA_022424805.1 Verrucomicrobiales bacterium | reverse complement strand
GTTAATGATGATTGATTTTTCGCCGCTGCCAAAACGGTTTGCCTCGGCTACGACTGCCATGACGCGGAATTCGGTGAGATTGTCCGGCGCCGTAAAATTCGCCCGGACAATTCCGTCTGCGTCCGTCGTCAGGGTTGGCTCCCAGAAAGCGAGTGCTTTGAAGTCTTTGCGAACGCGATCGGGATCAAGTCCCGGAGTCGCTCCACCGCCACCGATGACGTAGCCCTTGTTTCCGAAATCTTGCTCCAATGGGTTCTCCGGAAGCAGACTGTTGAGACTTTGACCGGTGAAAACAGAAAGCGCAAAGCTGCGGTGAAATTCTTCGTGAGGGTCCGGCGTCTGGTGTCCTGTCAGGCTGAGGACGCCTTCATCGACGGCCCAGAGCGTGACTTCTGCACCACCGACTCCCTTTCCTTCCACGTCGGTGATGGTGGTCACTACTTCGACCTCTTCGCCGGGCTGGAAGTATTCAGCATCTCCTGTGTCGATCGTGATTTCGAGATGGCTGTCGGCATCGTCGACCTCGAGTTTGCAGTAGCCGAGGCGATAGTCCGCGGAGGTGTGAATGTGAGGGCTTTCCTCCGATCCCCGAATGATGAGCACGGACGCGAAAATATTCGGAGCGGCCCCTTCTTCGATAGGGACTTCAACTACGGTTTCGTATTGATCAATCTTCAGCGATTCTGTCGAGCGAACCCCGCCGCGCTCGGTGCTGAGAAGAGCGTGGCCGAAGACGGGCGAGCGGACCAGCAGCTTCGCGGTATCGCCGATTTCATATCTTTCCTTGTCGGGGATCAGGTCAATGCGAGTTACGTCGTACCACGACCAGGAAGGTTCTTCTGCTCCAATCACAGTGAAGCGGTTGCGGGTAATGACAGGGCGACCTGAAGCGTCGCGAGCAGTCAGTGTGATAATGTAGTCTCCAGCTTCGGCGAAAGTCAGGTTGTGAGGCAGTGCCTGCGTCAGCCCTGTCTCAGGTTCGATGTTGGTCTTCAGGTTGATCGTTTCTTCATTGATCATTTGAAGCCGGCGATCGTTGCGGTGAGTGATTCTGCCATTCGCACCCATCACCTTCACCGTGTTGTAGATTTCTTTTTCCAGGAGAATTGTAAGTGGAACTTCGTCGGTGTGAGCCTTGCCTTCGGTTGAGACGGCGGCGAGGGAGAATGTGGCGGTGTCTCCAGCGCGATGCGTGCCGTCTGGCTCGCGGATCCCGAGGTAAAAATCCGAGCTGTGCACGAGAAAGCTGGAACTGCCGGAAAGGGTTTGTTGATTGGCGTCGGTGATTTGAGCCGTCACAGAAACGCGGCGAGGACCTGGACTTGTTTTCTGCTCGGGCAGATTGACCGGGATCGAGGCCTTCCCGTGCGAAGTCAGTTTGGTTGTTCCTTCATCGGTGTGGCTTTCGCGATCGATAGTGAGGTCGCCAAAGCGGAATTCATCGAAACCACGTGGGCGTGGATAATCGCTGTAGGCGTAGACGTTCCACTGCATCTCGGCTTTCGAGAGCGATTTGCCCATGTAGTAATTCGCCGAGACTGGAATCTCAATTTCGTCGGTGAGGATGTAGGATTTTTCCGCATCGAGGGAAACCTCGAAGGTGTTGACGCGGTATTCCTCTACCTGGAAGGAATGGTGAGCGATGAGTCTCCAATCGGGATGCTCGGCCGCTTCCGGATTAAAATCGAGTTCAATGGAATGCCATCCCATACCGGCCGACGGCAGAGTGAAGCTGTCATCGAAGATTCCCGTTTCTCCGAGTATGATTTCTCGGTCGAGAATCTTTCGGTGACGCGAATCGAAGACTCTCATCTTCGCATTTCCCGAACCAGGTCCGAGCAACTTGTCTTCGTCAACGAAGCGCGCGATACCCTTCACCTTTACCTCGTGGCCGGGCTTGTAGACATTGCGGTCGGTGAAAAGCAAGGTGCGGCGTTCGCCATCCTTGATGTCGTCGTAGCGCTGGTCGATTCCGAAGCTCCAGAGGCCGACCGTATCTAGGTCTTCGTGGAATTGAATGAGGTAGCGGTCGGTGTTGCGGCTCGCGTCGAGATAGAGACGGTTTTCGTTGTCCTGGTAAACGGTCGCGTCGATGCGGGCTGTACCTGATGCGTCGGTTCGAACCTGGGCGAGCTTGGTCGCGGTCCCGTCGACGATGCGAATGGAAGTTCCCTCGAGCGGGTTTCCTGACTTGAGAGAAAAGGCATAGAAGACCGTTTCATCGGAAGACTGTTTCCATACGAGGCCGATGTCGGTGAGCTGCACGATGGATTGCGCTCCGTATTCCTTATTCTCGGTGGTGGAGGATCTCCCTTCAGAGCAGAGATAGA
>JAKMGR010000529.1 GCA_022424805.1 Verrucomicrobiales bacterium | reverse complement strand
GTCGACGGGGGATGGGCGGCGTGGTAAAAAGCAGCAACTTTTGTCAGCCATGAATCCACAAGAACAATCGAGACGCTCATTTATGCAAGGAGGCTCCGCTCTACTGCTTGTCGGGGGAAATTCCTTCGCCGAATCCAAATCGCTGGTTCGAGTTGGGCTCGTGACCGACTTGCATCACGCAGACAAAGATCCACGCGGATCTCGTCACTACCGGGAATCCCTAGAAAAACTGGATGAGGCCAAAAAGCTTTTCACGGAATTTGATCCTGACTTTGTCGTCGAACTGGGTGACCTCATCGATGCCGCTGAGACTGTCGAAACGGAACTGGGCTATCTCGAAACCGTGCACGAAAAATTCGTCAGCCTGCCAGGAGAAAAGCACTACGTCCTTGGCAACCACTGCGTCGACACCCTGACAAAATCAGAATTTCTCAAAGTGGTCAGGCAGGAGAAATCCTATTACTCCTTCGATAAAAACGGTGTTCACTTTGTCATCCTCGACTCCTGCTTCCTCAGCGACGGCACGCCCTACCGGAGAAAAAACTTCAAGTGGACTGATGCCAACATTCCACAAGCAGAACTGGATTGGTTTAAGGCCGACCTCGATTCAACTGAATCGGAGCAGGTCATCGTCTTCGCCCACCAGCGCCTCGACCTCGAAGACTCTGAAAGTCATACAGTAAAAAATGCGTCCAAGGTTCGCTCCATCCTGGAGGGTTCAGGGAAAGTCCGCGCCGTCTTTCAGGGGCACAGTCACAAGAACGATCATCACGAGATCAATGGCACTCACTACGTAACACTCGTTGCAATGGTGGAGGGATCGGGAGCTGAGAATAGCGGCTACTCAACGCTCGAGGTTTTCTCTGATGGCACAATCAGTATCGACGGACACCGGAAGCAAAACGGCTACACGTGGAAATAGTCCGCAGGCTTGTCGTTTCAGGCGGAGGGAGGTAAGCTCGCCGCATGAAGCATCGACCACTCCCTTCGAAACACAGCAGGCGCTATGGAATCGAGCGTCGCGATTTTCTCCGCTATCTTGCTGCGGTCTCCGCGATCCCTCACATTCCTGCCATCTGTGCCGCTGAGGCATCTCTCAACAAGTCACCCAAATTTAGCAGCAATCCATTTACCCTCGGTGTCGCTTCCGGCGACCCGGAACCCGACGGTGTCGTAATCTGGACGCGGCTCGCTCCCAAACCATTGGAAGCCGGCGGAGGCATGACGCCCGAAGCCGTCGAGACACGTTGGGAAGTCGCCGAAGACGAAGCCTTTACCAAAGTCGTGAAGAGCGGGACCGCCCCCGCTATGCCGCAACTCGGCCATTCCGTTCACGTCGAAGTCAACGGACTCGAACCTCACCGTTGGTATTTCTACCGCTTTCATGCCGGAGAAGAAAGCAGTCCGGTGGGGCGAACCCGGACAACACCTCAGAGGAAGGTTCTCGCCGAGCGACTCCGCTTTGCCTTCACCTCGTGCCAGCACTACGAAACCGGCTACTACGACGGCTATCGCCACATGCAGGAAGAGGACCTCGACCTCGTCGTGCACCTTGGCGACTACATCTACGAGGGGGCTGCTGGCAACAACCGCCTACGAAAGCACATCGGCAAGGAGTGTGAGTCGCTCGCTGAGTATCGGATTCGCTACGCCCAATATCGGTCCGACGATCACCTGCAAAATGCGCACCGGCTTTTCCCCTGGCTCGTGACCTGGGACGATCACGAGTTTGACAATAACTACGCCGATCTCGTTTCCGAAGAAGAGGGCATCTCTCCCGAAGTCTTTCTTGCCCGGCGCATGGATGCCTACCAGGCCTACTACGAATTTATGCCCCTGCGACGGCGTTCCTTTCCACAGGGTCCTAACATGCGCCTCTACCGCTCTTGCAACTACGGCCGACTTGCGAGTTTCCATGTGCTCGACACGCGGCAATACCGAACCGACCAACCCAACGGCGACCACCAGAAACCGATGAACGAAAATGCGCTCGACCCGAAAGCAACCATCCTCGGAGCGAAGCAGGAGAATTGGTTGAGCGCGGGACTTCTCCAATCCAGCTCCACCTGGAACATTCTCGCTCAGCAAGTCATGATGGCCCCGCTCAATCGTGGCGAAGTCGACAATCCCCTTTACAGCATGGATCAGTGGCCCGGCTACGAAGCGAACCGCAGACGTCTCCTGCGATTCTTTCATGAGCGAAACATTCCCAATCCGATCGTCCTCACGGGAGACATCCACATCAACTGGGTGAACGATCTCCAGCTCAACTTTCAGGATCCAAAATCACCACTTGTGGGAACCGAATTCGTCGGCACTTCGATGAGTTCATCGGGGGACGGTGGCAAAGTGATTGAAGAATACGACCGAGCCTGGAAGCAGAATGACTTTGTGAAATGGCACAACACCAACCGCGGCTACGTCTCCTGTGATGTCACGCAAATGAACTGGACCAGTCACTATCGCGTCACTCCTTTTGTTTCGAAACCGGGATCCCCAATCGAGACAAAGGCATCTTTCCTAGTCGAGTCAGGAAAACCCGGAGCCCAGAAAATTGCCGGCTGAGGTTTCCAAGCTTCAAGACAGCGATGAAGATCGTTTTCAGCACTCCCATTCACGACACGCTTCCGACTGGAAACCGCTGTACCGCGAACCAATGGGGCGACCTGCTCCGAGAGCTCGGTCACGAAGTGTCGATCCAGGGAATCGAAAATGATCGGGAGACTCCGGGTGCCGATTTGCTCATCACCCTGCATGGCGAACGAAGTTTGCCAGTGATCAAGCATTCCCGCGAAACAGCGCCTGACAGACCCATCATCCTAGCAGTCACTGGCACGGACATCTATCCAGAGCCGAACGAAACGGTTCGTGAATCGTTGAGTCTCGTCGATCGGATTGTGGTTCTTCAAGCCAACGCGCTCAAACAAATCCCTGCTACCTTTCTACCGAAAACTCATGTGATCTTTCAATCCGCGGAAGCTTTTCCAGGAGACGTGAATAAGGCCTCCGACTTCTTTGATGTGTGTGTCGTCGGTCACCTGCGGGACGTGAAGGATCCCATGCGAGCAGCAGTAGCAACTAGGAATCTTCCCGAAAGCTCTCGAATCCGCATTCACCATGCAGGTGGAGTGCTCGATGAAAAATATCGTGAGCTGATCACGACGGAGCAGGCCGAGAACCCGCGATACGAGTGGATTGGCAGTCTCAGTGAGGAAGAAGTTGCGGGACTGATAGCTTCATCCCGTCTCATGGTGATCTCCTCGCTTTCGGAAGGAGGAGCCCGCGTCGTCGGGGAATCCATCGTCAATGGAACCCCTGTAATTTCATCCGCAATCGCCGGAGTAAAGGGCTTGCTGGGCGATGACTACCCCGGGTATTTCCCTGTAAAAGAGACGTCTTCTCTGACAAGCCTGT
>JAKMGR010000499.1 GCA_022424805.1 Verrucomicrobiales bacterium | reverse complement strand
ATAGTTTGAGAAAAGGCAGCCGACGCTATGGCCAGTGAAAGAATAGAGGTCAGGTATATCTTCATCAGCATTCGTCTTTCTTCGGATCTTTAACTTCTGGTTTCTCTTCATCGACCACCCAATAAATCGCGTTCCGCAAAAGGGTGCGAAATTGGGTCACCGTGAAATCGTAGGGATGCCCGAGAGAGGTATAGAACACTTTCCCGCCAGAAGGCGAAGTATGGGTCCATGCCACTGGCTCGGTTTCCTTCATGTTGTAGGCGCTGCCCATGAGGAGCGGCTTCGCTGCATCAGCCAGAGGTTTCACCTCGTAAAGTGATCCATAGGTCTGGAAGCGACGAGTTTCGATTCCAGCGAGAATGGGATGCGCCCCTTCTTTCCCAACCGCCTGCGCGAATGTCGTGATCCTGGATGACAGATGCCCATGATAATTCCCGCCGAGAATCGTCTGATCAAAATCCCTCCATTGATCGAGTCCATCAGGTGCTGCCTCGGGCTTTCTCTGGTGGAATGCATGACTTGCAGTGCGGATCCCGATGATGGGCTTCCCTGCAGCGACATGATCTCGAAACAGGTTCAGCTGATTCGTAGTGAGGTTGCGACGCCGGACCGAAAGTAAAACCACATCAGCATCTCGAATCGCCTCGACACCGGGAAGATGGTTCGGATTTTCCACATCACCGTAGACGAGGCTGATCTTAAAGTCCTTGCTCAGTTCTTCGATCGCAAATTTGGGGAGCGTCTCGTTGGTTTTGTATTCTTTCTCTGCCATGACAATCGCGATGTGCTTGCGCTTGTCGCCGGGAAAGCGGAAGGACTCGGACTCGTCCGGGAGAATATCGGCGCTCGTGATTGTTGGGCACCAGTGGCGCTCGATATGGGAGAAAACAAGGTCGTTTCCCGTGAAATGATTCACAAACGGTTCTTCGCGCGGGTTGTACATCGTATCGGTCATATCGCGCATGAGCACGACATTCTGCCCGGCACGAACCAACTGTCGAATCCCAAAAGGACGCCCTAACACACACATATTGGTGTGTACTCCCATAATGATAACGTTTTCGATCCCTTTTTCCTTCATCAGGTAATAGGCTTCCGCGCTATCAGTGATCGCATCGTCCTCCGCAATATCGAGCGTTTCGATTTGTTCGGAATAAAAACGGACCCGATCACGAAGTTTACCTTCATCATCGCACGGCTGATCTGTCGCCACCGGCATAGGAGGTTCTGACGCGGGATCGAGATAACACCAGTTCTGCAACTCAATCGGCGCATCCACCTTCGGTGCATTCTGGGCAAGCCTTCGCTGTGGTGTGTTGGCATACTTGTCCATGCACCCGCTCGGGCAATGAATGATTAGCGCGCCCTGCTTCCGAGCCTTCGCGATGGTGCGATTCATACGCGGAGCCATCTCAGAAACCCGCCGCGCCGCATTGCGACAATAGTGGTCGTCCCACATGTCGCAGATCACGACCGCAGTTTTCGATGCGTCCCATTTCCCCGACTCCGTAATCGTATGGTAGCGACCGGATTCGGGCTGCGTCTCGACCTGCTTACGAAAATTGAGATGAAAGGTGTCGGCGAAACTGCTCGTCGCGAGCACAGCGAGAGTGTGGAAGATAAAAATCTGCTTCATGAATTCGGCTAGAAGTATTGAAATTGGTAGGAGTATAGGTCGGCGTCTTTCAGAAGGAAACGGAGTCGGATTTTCCTTCCGCGAAGCCTTTCCACACCCGCACCGTTCTTCCAGTGGACAACGCGATACACAGTATCGCCAAATTGAGGAATACAATCATCCTCGCTGAAACCGGGAATCGGATCTCCGGCTGCATCTTGGATTTCGACGCGAATTTCTCCCACAGCCGAGGTGGCGAAGTTCAGGTTCAGCAATTGGCCGTCAAAGATGAGAGGCTTCGTAATCAGTTCGCCACCTTCCCAACCTGCATTGATCGAGACGAAGCCGTCGAGTCGCAAGGTATAGCGCCGCAGAGTGCTGCTCTTGCCGTGCCAGTAGCCTTCTGTCGCGTAGAGCGAAAGTTCGTTCGCCGCCCCCGGCAGGGCGGACTTTGTCTCGACGAGATGCCAGCCGAGATACTGGGCTCCGTAGTGCCAGGTTCCGGGGCGCTCTTCGCCAGGGCGGAGAAAGGCTTCGTTCCATCGCTTAAAGTTCACTCCATCGCGACTCGCCATGAACAGCCCCTCGGTAACCGCGTATCCATAGCGCTTGTTTGCCGCAGCGCGGGTTTCGCGATCCTTTTGATCCGGCAAATCGCTCATCGACTGCGAAGCGCCACGGTCAATGTATCGCGAGGGAAAACCGAGCAGCAGATGAGGAGCGCGATGGTAGGGCTTCACATGATTCGTGTAGAGATGCTCTGCCGGAGAGTTTTCGTATTGCAGATCCTGATGAGCCGACCAGTTAATGAGATCGTCCGAGGTCGCCGTGCGAATGATGCGATACCCACCCGGTTTCCACTCTTTCTCCGTGGTCACCCCCTCACTGAAGGCCCGCCAATAGGCTCGATATTTTTTGATGGTTGGATCCCAGAAGGCGAGGTTCTGCGAATCGAAAGCACCCACCCCGGACAAAATCGGACTCTTACTCAGCGGAGACCAATGGATGCCGTCTGCGGATTGAAAGACGTGCAGCCCCGATTTCCCAGAGGAGCGGAGAATGGCTTTGTATTTCCCCTCCGTTTTTGCGTTGGGATTTTCATCGAGAAACACGGCAGGATGTCCCGCATCAACTTTAAGATCTCCGAGGGTTCCGCTGGTGATGGCGATATTGTTTGCCCTCGATCCCTCAAACTCGTGAATGCCTAACTCCGGCTTGCTCCAATGAATGCCATCGTCACTTTCCGCGTAGCAACAATACAAGGGGTGGCGATTCGTAATAAACTTCCCGTCCTTCACTTCGATGTGCCACGCCTTGTAGTACATCCGGTAGAGATCCCCGTCCTGGAAGACACTGTGGTATCCACTTCCTGTTCCCTCCCATTCCTCGTCGTGCTCCAAGACAACCTCGCGCGGTGTCGGATGATGCAGTCGAAGATCCGCATCTCCTTCGAGCCGGTCGATCAGGGAACTCTCAACGAAGAGTTCGCGGCGGCCTCCGATATCTACTGCAGCACTCTCCCCCTCTGCTGAAATGCCTGAGTCCGAGGCAAAAAGAATACCAACCAAAAATAGCGAGTGCTTCGTGAGTAATCTCAACATGGTGAGACTATTTCGCCCACATCACTGGGGGAATGTCAATTCGACCTGCGACGCGGTCGCGGACAAGATTTATCGAACCGTCGTGCCCTCGAATGTGGGAGGATTCGAATTCGATAGTAAAGCGGTGGGTTTTTAACAAAACGCCACGTTATAACCGCAACCAAACCCGGGAAATTCTTTTGCCTCCTGGGCCACGGTGTCTCAGTCCCACAAGCACGCTGAGCAACTTGTCTGGCTAACTTCACTTGTTGCCCAAAAGCATCCAAGTGATGAGACTCTTTTCACCCATATCCGACGGTCCATTCTAAGACACTAGCGAAGAACAAAAGTATCGGTCACGAAGTCTTCGAAATTGCCAATCACGCTACTCCACTCAACCCACCTGTACTATCGACAAAACTCTCCTGCTCGATTCCGAGGGATTGCATCATCGACACGAAGAGGTTCGACATCGGGACGTCGTTTCCGAACTTCAGGAATTGATCGTGCTTGAGCCCAAAATTCTTTCCGCCGGCAAGAAGGAGCGGATAGTTAACATTCTGGTGAGTTCGTGAATTACTGGATCCGTAAAGGACCAACGTTCGATCGAGCATGGAAGAATCGCCCTCCCCCTCCCGGGTCTCCTTCATTCGTTGCAGAAAACGAGAGAGGTTCTGCGCGAGGAATTGATCGAATTTGCCCATCGCTTCGGCGCCACCTTTCTTGTTCGCCTTGTGCGCGATGCTGTGCCAGTTCGCTTCCAGTCCGAGACAGGCAGGAAACGTGCGAGCAAGAGTGGGTCCGTAGCTGCCCAACTGAAACGCTGAAACACGAGTAATATCGGTTTGGTAAGCGAGAAAGAGCAGATCGTAGATCGCCGAAATGTATTCCTTCGCAGATTCTGGATCAGCGTCGAGAGCGATCGCGGAGGCGTCCACTTTCGGCAGTGGAATATCGAGCCACTCCCGAGAACGTTCGACCCGCTGCTCGACTTGCCGAACCGAAGTTTCGAACTCGTCGAGCTTTTGCTGATCGCCGGAGCCTAGCTTGCGCTTGAGATCACCGGACTGTTCAAGAACAAGATCGAGAATACTTCCCGAATTCTCAAGTCGCGCCCGATCTTTTCGACTCGCATTGTCCTGCCCAAAGAGGCGCTGAAAAATGAGCTTCGGATCGGCCAGCGCCGGAATCGGCTGACCTTTTTCGGAATAGGAGAGAGTCGTCGATCGGGTGCGAGGGCCGATACCTCCATCAGTCGAAACTGTAAGTGAAGCGAGACGGGTTTTATCTCCGAGATACTTCGCAACCAGTTGGTCGAGAGAAACAGTGTTTTTGTAGGTGCCGGGAGCGAGATTGTTCGCGGTGAGAAAGGTATCGCCCGTGTCGTGCCCGTTCATCGATCTGCAGCGAGGATGAGAGAGCCCCTGAAAAACGGTCATATCCTGCTTCAGGCCAGCCAGAGGCTGAAGCACATTGGTAAGCTCATAATCCTTACCTTCCCCGGTCGGGAACCAGCCCCACTGTCGTTCGGGAGAATCGTCCTTTGGCACGGCGACGCCGTAAGGAAACATGACGCAGCAAAGGCGTTTGGGTAATTTGCTGCTCGCTGCCTTATCCGCAGCGGAAAGCCCTCCTGTCATTCCCTCCAGCCATGGGAGCGCGAGGGAAACGCCAGCTCCTTTGAGAACGGTTCGACGATCTAAATGCCAGGGTTTGGTCATGGTAGGGACGCGGTTTGGTTTTCCCGTTGGCCAGAAAGATCACGGAAAAACTCGCTTGTCACAAGATCCACGATTAGGCCCCGAAGTCGATAACCGTTTTTCTCAAACCCGGAGACGAGCTTGTCGATTTCCTCCCGGTCAGAAAGCTCGAGGGATCGTCCCATGGCGTAAATGGAAAGACGCTTCACAATCGACCTGGCAAAATGGGTGCGGCGCTCTTCGAGTAGATAGGCTTTCAGATTGTCGACACCCGCAAGCGGAGTTCCGTCAGGAAGTTCTGTCGTGGAGTCGAGTTTTGGCCCCTCTGGCGCTTCCCCCTTTTTCCCGATTCTCATCGCGGCATGAGTCCGGGGCAATCCAATGGCATCGAAATGCTCAAGCGCAATCCCCCAAGGATCGATACCTTCGTGGCAGCTTCGGCAGGATTCCTTTTCGCGATGCACTTCGAGTTGTTGCTTCACCGTCAGGCCGGCGAGATCGGCGCTTTCAGGATCGAGTTCCGGAACATCTGGCGGGGGCGGCGCGGGAGGAGAATCGAGCAATCGCTCGAGAACCCAGACGGCGCGCTTAATCGGATGTGAGGCTTCGCCATTTGAATTACTCAGCAGGAATGCTCCCTGCCCGAGGATGCCGCCGCGACGATCTTCTGGCGTAAGCGAAACTCGCTCGAAGGCCCCGGATCTCGGAACATTCTTCAGCCCATAGTGAGTCGCGAGCCGACGATTCACCATTGTCCAGTTGGAATCAATCAGCTCCAGACAGCTCAAATCGCCACGTAAAATCTCGCCGAAGAATTCCCGCGACTCGGTTTGCAT